>CAZJUM010000022.1:0-20519 GCA_964549175.1 uncultured Pseudomonadota bacterium
CCGCCTACATTAGACAGTCTACAGAAATTTGGTATCATAACGGACGATAAAAAGCCTTTATAGAGCTTTTTATATTTCGCGAACCCCTGACCGCCGCTGAAAAATAAAAATAGATTTTAAGCACATACAGAACAAAAAAATCCGCTTTTAAAGCCCCCGGTGGCTCCATAATGGCGTAGCCTTGCGGAGTCTTAAGGTAAAATCATACAGGCTCCATAGCTCTTCGAGACTATGGAGCCACCAGAGAGATGGGTTCGACCTTTATCGGTTTTTCCAATATTTTGGGATATGTACTGATGAATTGCCCACACTATCGAAGGTGTTCGAGAAATACGCAACATATCAAAAGATTAATGACGGCGGAACCATTGAAGGTATTGTGGTTGAGCAAGACAGGACCTGCTTAACTGCATCACCGTTGTACCATCACTTAGCAAACAATTCCGTATACATTGATTATCGCTTGGCAGGCTGCCATACGTTTATCAATCACCTTACAGGAAAAAAGCTACCCCTGAAAGAAGTAAGGTTCAAGCGTCAATTTCCGGATGATGCCAGCCCATACATTTATTTCTTTGATTGTCAGGTAATCTTCGAAAGCGAAATGAACGCGTTGGTATTTGATTCCGATCTAACTCATACCAAAGTGCTCAACCCCAATCAGGAACTACTCCCCATTTTCGAAAAGCTGGCTAAAAAAACGCTCCGTAAACTCCAAAACGACGAAAAAACAGCTGATAAAGTGTTTCAAATCATCACTAAGAATATCAATGGCAATCTGCCGACCATCGATCTGGCAGCACATCAACTCGGAATCGGTGCACGAACGCTGCAATCGCGATTAAAAAAGGAAGGAACCAGCTACCGTAATGTTGGATAGCGTGTTAAAAGAGATGGCCGTCGGGTACCTTGAAGACAATCAAACAGCCATCGGCGAAATTGCCTTTTTACTGGGATTTTCGGAAGTCAGTGTGTTTCACAGAGCCTTTAAGCGATGGACCAATCATACCCCGAAAGATTTTCGATTGCTGGCTCAATCGAACTCGCCTATTTAAGCTTAATTGTTACGTCAGGAGGATTAAGGAACCTGCGACGAATCCACCTATCCCACTTTATCATTGGTTGTCTTGTTATTATATCGTAAGCAACATTTTGACTATGGGCTGAAGCTTTGAAAACAGGTCAATTGACTCGAACTAATATAACTTTGTTATAATATAAAATAGTAAACTGTTGACAATTTTGATTTGCGATTGTAAATTGTCAACAATCTTACAGACATAAATTTCATAACCAATGAGAAACAATGTGAAAAACAACATTATAACAGATATTAAGGCTATAGAAATTATTGATAATCGGGGAAACCCGACAATTCGAAGCTATGTGACCATTTCAGATCAATTTGTCGGTGTTGCCGATGTTCCGAGTGGCTCGTCAACCGGGTCATTTGAGGCTAAAGAACTTAGGGATGGAGAACAACGTTACAATGGAATGGGCGTTCGTCAAGCCATTGAAAATATCCATGACAAAATCAAACCGCAGTTGATTCATCGAGATGGAGTTAATCAAAAGTTGATCGATCACGTGCTAATCGATTCGGATGGGTCGGATGACAAATCGCAACTCGGTGCCAATGCCATTCTGGGTGTTTCGTTGGCGACTGCTAAAGCGGCGGCTCAAGCATGCGGACTGCCGTTGTATCGGTATTTAAACGCCGGTGGCTGCACCTTTACCGGTACCCCAGGCCTGTTTAATTAACGGAGGGTTACATGCCGGCAACGACTTGGATATACAGGAATATTGTGTGATGCCGGTAGGGGCCCAAAGTTTTGCTCATTCGGTTCAGATGCTGTGCGAGATATTTAGAGAGTTGCGTGAGTTACTATTACAATCTATGGGGAAGATCGCCACCAATAGCAGTGAAGACGGTGGTTTTGCACCGCCTATGGATAGCTCCTTCAAAGCCATGGACATTCTGCATCAGGCAGTTCGGAAAGCCGGATTCGAAAACAATGTGGAATACGGATTGGATTTTGCCGCCAGTGGACTCTATAAGGCCGATCAAAAATGCTACCAATTCGAAGGTAAAATGAGAACGACATCGGAGATGATTGATACCATCAAGGAATTGGTTCGAGAGTTTCCACGGATTGTTTCCGTTGAAGATCCTTTGGATGAACAGGATTACGATGGCTGGGTCGCTTTCACGGAAGCATTCAAGGATCGAATGATTATCGGAGATGATATTTTTGCCACCAATCCCAAACGTTTGAGATTGGGTATAGATAAAAAGATAGCCAATGCGATGTTATGTAAAGTGAATCAGATCGGTACCGTTAGCGAGGCCTGTGACGCTGCCATGATGGCAAAAAGTAATGGTTACCCGGTGGTGATGTCGGTGAGATCGGGAGAGACCGAAGACAGCGTCTTATCGGATATCAGTGTGGCATTGAATGCCGGATTGTTTAAAACCGGGGGGATTCGGGGCAGTGACCGAGGGACGAATTATAACCGCTTTATTGAGATTGAACATGAACTGGGATCACTGGCAAGGTATGCCGGCCGTCGGTATAAAGGACAATTGATTTGATTGAAATGATGACACAACAAGTAATTAAAAATCGTGATGACCTGCTAGCACATGGATTGGTGGAAGGTAGGGAATCATGTATCAATATCATCGACTATGCACTGAATGCCGTGGACCCTTATTGGGCAACTCATAAAGCCGTGTCATACAAACAAAATATGTTAACGGTTGATGGGCATGAATACGATTTGTCGACGATACGAAATGTATACGTGATTGGTGCTGGGAAGGCGACATATCGACAAGCGTTGGCCATGGATGAAATCCTGGGTGGTCGAATCACCGAAGGATTGGTCGTGTTGAAGCATGGGCAAGGAAGCCCCTTGGAGAACATAGGCATATTGGAATCAGCCCATCCGGTTCCGGATGAGCACAGTTTTTCGGCAAGTCGTGAAATCATTCGAATTGCAGAACAGGCAACAGCAAACGATTTGGTAATTTGCTTAACGTCCGGAGGCGTTTCTTCCAATTGTTGTTGCCCGGTGGATGAGATTAGCGATCACGATAAAACTGAAATGAATCGATTGCTGGTGCCAAGCGGTGCGCAAGTTACGGAAATTATGACTGTTCGGCGGCATTTGTCCAAAATTAAGGGCGGACGTCTCGGACTATTGATTCATCCCGCTACCTGTATCACTTTGACAGTTTCCGATACGATAGGTGATCCGTTGGAGTGGAATGCCGACTGGACGCATCCGGATTCATCGACCTTTCAAGACGCCATTGATATTTTGCACCGATATGGCTTATGGGATCAGATTCCGGAAAGTGTGCGTGCGCATTTTTCAGAGTTTCAACCGGATAAGGAACCCCCCAGAACATTGTCCGATCGGAAGGTGCAGTTTTGCATAACGGTAAAAACATCCGATCTATGGCAGGCCGCCGTAGAAAAATCCAAATCGTTGGGTATTACACCTTATGTATTGACGACGGAACTCAAGGGGGAAAGCCGAGAGGTAGGCCGAGTGATTGCGGCACTGGCTCAAGAAGCAAAACGCACGGGAATGGTATTTCAGCCCCCGTGTGCGTTAATTGCTTCTGGAGAGACCGGTGTTCGTTTGAATGGCAATGCCAAAGGTCAGGGGGGGGCCAACCAGGAGTTGGGATGCGGAGCGTGTTTGGATCTTGACGAAAGTGATTCAATTGTTATCGGTGCTATCGACACGGATGGCACCGATGGTCCTACGGATTATGCCGGAGCCTTAACGGATGGTTTTTCCGTCGCGCGAGCTAAAACAATGAACATCGATTTTCACAAAGAACTGATGGAGCATAACAGTACGGAACTTCTAAAACAGGTTGGAGATATTATTTATACCGGCCACACAGGTTCCAACGTCAATGATTTGGTTGTGTGTTTGGTGCTGTAGCTGGCGTTTGGAAGAAGCGAGGTGAGTTTTGATTCAAACTCGGAGCAGTGAAACTGGAAACCGGGAACGTAACAAATGGCTTGTGTTCCCGTTTTATGCAAATTCCTTTGTTGCTATTGATTATTCGATGATGGAGTTATAATTTCAAAAAAGCGATCGTAAAATGTAAATTGTAACCAATCTGCAAATAGACTTAAAATCCAACAAAGGAACTGCTGCTATGGAAACACCAGAAAATATCTTTGCCAAACAGAATCGCCCCACAATGACGCAAATTGCACTGGAAAGCATTCGGGAGGCGATTGAAAAAGGGTTTTTGAAGCCCGGTATGAGAATCAAAGAGACTCAACTTTCGAAAGAGCTTGGTATGAGCCGGTTTCCGATCCGCGAAGCGTTGTGTTATTTGGAAAAAGAAGGCTCGGTGGAAACGGTCCCGTTTAAAGGGGTCCGAGTTTCTTCCATTACGCCGAAAGATATCGAAGACTTGATGACGGTGCGTTGCGCGTTGGAAGAGTTAGCGATACAGCTGGCCATTCAACAATTGGACGATAGCAAAGTTGCTCAATTACAATCGATTATGAATCGAATGGAAAACGCTTTGGATAGCAATAGCGAAGAAGACATTCTCAATATCGATCTGAGTTTTCATCAATCCGTGTGCGAATTTGCCGAGAATAGCCGGTTGCTGAATGCCTGGATGCCGTTGGCCAGTCAAATTCGGGTGTGTCTCAAACTGGAATACCCTTTATTTGATACCGCCAAAGAATTTGTATCCACGCATATTCCGTTGCTGGACGTTATAAAAAGTAAGGATCAGGAACAGGCGGTAAAAGTGGTCAGAGAACACATTTATGGTTCTTTAAACCGTATCAAACCGGTGTATGGCAAAAAAGATAGTCCGTAAACCTTGGTATTAAAAGGAGGGAAGCATGCAAGCCGTTCGCTTTCCCAAAATGATTCGTATGAAGCAGCAGTTTAACGATCAAAAGGTCGCCGATTTGACCGGTGAATTAACACGACAAATCACAGATTTATCCTCCACTCTTCCCATAAAAACAAGGCAAACTGTTGCGATCGCTTGCAGCAGTCGCGGGATAACCGATTATCCGCATATCGTCAAAAGCCTGGTAGACAATCTTAGACGCTTGGGATTGCATCCTTTTTTGATGCCGGCCATGGGGAGTCATGGTGCCGGAACCGCGGAAGGACAAGCTCGCGTACTGCATCATTTAGGGCTGACGGAGGCGTCGGTAGGCGCTGAAATTCGTTCGTCATTGGATGTTGTGACGTTAGGCCAAACCGCAGAAGGTATTCCGGTCATGGTGGATCGGATTGCTTACGAAGCGGATCATATCGTACTGATAAACCGTATTAAAAAGCACACGGACTTTATCGGTGAATTCGAAAGTGGCTTGATGAAATTGATGGTCATTGGCTTGGGAAAAATCGCCGGTGCCGTAATGTACCATCAAGCCATGATGAGCTTTGGCAGTAGTGAGGTAATTGCCACCGGTGCTCGCTATGTTTTGGACAAATGCAACATACTCTTCGGTGTGGCGACCATTGAAAACGGATACGGTGAAATTGCCGATATCGGCGTGTTTGCCAGTGATGAGATTGAACATAAGGAAAAGCAATTCTTTAAGCGATCCATGGAGATTTCGCCATCATTACCTTTTAATGAGGCCGATATTATTGTGATTGATGAGATCGGAAAAGAAATTTCAGGGGCCGGTTTTGATACGCGAGTTGTTGGGCGTATACGACTTCCCGGCACACCCGAACCGGAAAAACCACGCATAAAACGTATTGTTCTTTCCGATATCACGGATGTATCGGAGGGAAACGCCACAGGGTTTGGTTTAGCCGATATCATCACACGGCGACTTGCCGACAAAATCGATCACGAATGCACCGACACCAACACAATCGTTAGTATGGCATTGGAGATGGGTAAAACACCCTTGATTATGCCTAATGATCGCGATGCGCTGGCCTTAGCCATGCGATGTGTCGGTTTGTTGCCACCTGAGAATATTAAGATCATTCGAATAAAAAACACCTTATGTTTGACGGATATTGATATTTCCGAGGCCTTTTCCGATGAAATCAGGCATCGAAAAGACTTGGAGGTGGTCCGTCAGGCAAGAGACATGGACTTCGATTCATCTGGGTATTTCACTGAATTTTTTAGTGGAACCTAGATGAATTAGTACACACTGAGCGCTTATTCCACCACATTAGTTTAACAACTGAAGCTTTTTTAAAAAAGTAAACGAGGTAGTTAATGACACCGAAACAACGTGTTATGGCCGTCTTAAATCTGGAGGAGCCGGACAAAGTTCCCTTTGCCGATTGGATTGATCCGGGCATTCGGAAAACGCTGGCAGCTCATTTCGGAAATGAGCAGATGGACGACGCCGAATTTCATAAATGTCTCGGAGCTGATGCTATTTGCTATGCGGAGTCGGACTATATTGCGCCACAGTTTTGCAAAAAGTTAATTGATGAAAAGGGCGTAGAGCATCTTCAGTCCAAAGGATTGATAACATCCGAAGCGGATATGGGTAAGTTTGTTCTGCCTGACGTCACGGCACCGGGATATTTCGATAAGGCCAAACGGTATTTGGATCGATATGGGAACTCCGGTTTGGCGATATTCGGAAGTATGCGTTCGGGAATGATGAATACGATATTCTCCATGGGTCTTGTTGAGTTTTCCATGGCGCTCTATAAAAACCTCTCCTTTGTGGATGAGATCTTCGAGCGATATATCGAATGGAATATCGAAGTGGCAAAAGGCCTATCCGACGCCGGATTTGACTTTTTGGTCTGTTACGATGATATCGCTTTTAATTCGGGTCCCATCATTCCGCTTTCGATATTTCGGGAAGTGTTTGTACCCAAAATGAAACGATTGGCAGAAAGCATCAAAATTCCATGGGTGTATCATTCGTGCGGCAATGTAGGTCGGGCGTTTGACGATATTATGGATTTTGGAATGAATTGCTTTAATCCGTTTCAACCCGATGTAAACGATATTTTCGAATACAAAGAAAAATACGGGGGTAAAATCTGTATCTGGGGAAATATCGATATTAATTATACCTTAACTCGGGGGACCGTGGAGGAAACAGTCACCGAAGTTAAGGATAAGTTAATGCGACTCGCGCCGGGAGGCGGGTACCTGATGGCAACGGCCAATAGTATCACAGACTATTGCAAGGTTGAAAACATCTTGGCGATGATGGAGACCAAAGAACAATACGGGACATATCCCATTCAAATCAACTGACTTAAAATCAAGAAGGGTGTGTTTCGAAACCAATACGTAGCACATGATCGCCAACGTGAGGGAGTATTGTTGACTATGGCTGAACGATCGATGCAGACGTCTGAAACGTTATTGACACCTTTTTTAGCGGAGAACGAGATGGAAAAACTACAACAAAACGAGAAACAAGGATTCTTGGATAAGAGAATCTTCTGGCCGTCGATTATTGTCGTGCTGGCCTTGGCACTACCTTTAGCCATTTTTCAGGAAGATGGCAAAGCTGTGGTGAATAGTATTTTCGGTTTTATGACCAAGTACTTCGGTTGGTCGTTTTTATTATTTTGCTTGGCATGTTTCTTTTTTCTACTTTGGGCTGCCATGAGCAAATACGGAGACATCAAACTGGGTGATCCCGACGAAAAACCGGAATTCCCGTTTATGAGCTGGATCGGAATGCTGTTTTGTGCAGGCGTTGGCTCCGGATTGATGATTTGGTCGATTATGGAACCCATTTACTATGTTCAGGGCCCTCCTTACGGGATTAAACCATTTTCCGATGAAGCCTATGAATGGTCGGCCATGCTGCCGTTATTCCATTGGGGTTTTTCGGCTTGGGCGCTATACGGAATCGGTGTTCCTGCCATCGCGTATGTGCTATTTGTGAGAAAAAATCCGGCATTAAAAATTTCGGAAACGGTTCGGAATGTGATCGGTGACAGGGCTGACGGCTGGTTGGGTGTGACCATTGACGTGTTTATGATTTTCGGAATTATCGGTGCCATCGCGACGTCGCTTGGGGTCGCAGTACCTATGATTTCCTATGCGGTATCGCAATGGTTCGGAATTCAGGAATCTTTGATGCTTAAAGTGGTGATCTTGATTGTATGGACCGGGTTGTTCGGCTTTAGTGTCTATAAAGGATTAGCCAAGGGTATCAAGCGGCTTAGCGATATTAACCTCTATATGGGAATTGGCTTACTGGTGTTTATTCTATTGGTGGGACCGACCATTTTTATTATCGACATGATTACCAATAGTTTGGGTCTGATGGTGAGTAATTTCTTCAGAATGTCTACTTACCTTGATCCGGTGGTGAAATCCGGTTGGCCTCAAAGTTGGACAGTCTTTTATTGGGCTTGGTGGTTGGCTTATTTGCCGATGATGGCGCTATTTGTGGCGCGGATTTCTCGGGGGCGCAGCATCCGACAAGTGATTATGGTTGAGCTTTTCGCCGGTGCCGGTGGCTCTTTCGCCTTTATGGGCATCATGGGAGCTTATGCCTTGAATCTGCAGAAAACCGGCGTTTTGGATGTGGCAAAAGTTTTGAGCGAACAGGGGTCATCGGCATTATGCTATACCGTAATGAGCCAGTTACCGCTTTCGGGACTCGTAACAGCCATATTCGTGCTGCTTTGCTTCATTTTCGTGGCGACGTCCTTAGACTCAACGGCGTATATTTTGGCATCCATCAGTACCAAGAATTTACCGCCCGATGCTGAGCCTAGCCGCAGACTACGCCTTACTTGGGCCATAATTCTGGCGATTGCAGCCATTGGATTGATGGCGGTGAATGCCTTGAAAGCCGTACAACTCTCTTCCGTGATCGGAGCGCTACCAATGATTCCGATCGGTGTTTTGCTGGCCGTTGCCTTTGTCAAGTACGTACAAGAGGACTTTCCACACTTATCCAATCCTCCGAAAAGTGTGAATAATTATACTCTGAAGGAATAAGCCACAGTTTGCTGATTGTTTTATCAAAGTAGCCGATGCCAATTTTGGGTCAAACAAAAACCGCCATCGGGGCGATAGTGATAATGGAAATTTAATATATGGGGAACCTGTATGGCAAAGTGTTACCCATTACGCACAGCATTTTTGCGGGGTGGGTGAAGAAAAGCGGTGACAAGCCCGCCAAGCCAATTGATTGCTTTGTCTAAGGTTCAAAAATTCGACACGATGTTAGCTAGATTCGTCACAGTCTCCTCAGTTCACCGCACAAGTTTTTGATGTCTCGCGTTCTTATGATTAAAGCGAATGTAGAAAAAAAGATTATTATGAACGCACTACGATAATTACAATGGTATTTTAATAATTGGAGTTTTAAAACAATGAGTATTCGTCATGAGCGCAGCGGAATACGGCAGGTAAGCGGTTTCGGACTATGCGGATTTAGTTCCGATTCGCTGAAATCGATGCACTACGCGACGCTTTCCATATTTGAGAAAGTAGGAATCAAAGTGGAATCCGAAAAAGCCGCCGAGTTTTATTCGGCAGCAGGCGCTTTGGTTGAGAAACAAGACGGTCATTTTCTGGTCAGGTTCAAACCATACCTGGTCGAGGAAATGATCCGGTATAGCCCTTCGTCTGTTAGGTATTTTGGGCGTGACCCGAAGGATGACTACATTGCGGAACCCAATCGTGTCGGATTTGCCCAATTCGGAGAATGCATCAATGTGATTGATCCGTATACGCGTGAGTTGCGCTCTTCGGTGAAAAAAGACTGTCGTGATACGGCGTTGTTGGCAGATGCATTGTCCGAAATCTGTATTATGGAGCGCTCAGTGTGTCCGGGAGATATGCCGTCGGTTTCTCAGCCGGTGCATAATCTCTCGGCCATGCTTCGGGGAACCAGCAAACATATCGTTTTGGGAACCGATGGGCGTGCCAATTTGGAAACCATGCTCGAAATGGGGATAGCGGCCGTGGGAGACCGTGAACGCTTTTTTCAACGTTCCATTTTCACGGCTACCGTGTGCCCCACAAGTCCGCTGACACTGGTGAAAAATTGTTGCGAGTCAATCATTGGTGCCGCGGAGAATGGTATCGGTATCCTGATTGTTTCCATGTGTCTGTCCGGAGGAACCTCTCCGGCATCTCTGGCCGGAACCATCGTGCAACATAACGTGGAAATCCTAAGTGCGGCGATTTTAGCCCAAAGTGTACGCAAGGGAACGCCATGTACCTACGGAAGCTGTACCAGCATTATGGATATGAAAACGGCTGTTTCGGCAGTCGGGGCACCAGAACACGGGATATTGAATGCCGGATTGGCGAAAATGGCTCAATTTTACGAAATGCCATCACTGGTTGGTGGGGGGCTCTCCGACTCCAAACTGCCGGATGCACAAGTCGGATATGAGTTTGCAACCAATGCCCTGACTTCGGCACTGGCCGGTGCGAATATCGTTTACGGTTCGGGAGGTATGGAAATGTGCCTCACCTTTGATTATGCCAAATTGTTGATGGATCATGAAGCCATGAAAAACATCCAAAAAATCTTGCGAGGTGTTACGGTTGATGATGAGGATCTTGCGCTTGAAGTCATTGAAGCAGTGGGTCCGGGCAATACATTTTTAACGCAAAAACATACCTTCGAACGGGCGCGCTCGCAGTCGCGAGGCGAGTTATTTGATCGTAGTCCGAGGGATAAATGGCAGACAACAACAGGTGGCAATTCGCTTACCGAAAGAGCGTATGCGAAGGCAATCGAAATCATCGAAACACATAAACCCTTATCGTTAGTTGACGGGGCAGAGGAAAGAATTGATGAAATTATTTCCGAATATGATCAAAAAATTACCCGTACGGTAAAATAACCGCCAGGTACATGCCAGGTGTATATCCTGATTCACAGCTGTTTGCGTTAACATTAACACATAGTAAGTTGATGTGTCATCGCGAGGGGTCTTGACGGCTGTGACGATCTTTTGTCTCGACGCGTTGCGTTAGATTAAATCAGTCGCTCAGACTCCGTCGCGATGACGGAAAATGCTAAGTTCGTTTCAGCCATATTTTTGGTTCGCCAGGATGGGGGCTGTTAACAAACTCGAGCTTTTTCCAATAATTTCAAAATATTGTCATTCCTGGCGTGACCAGGAATCCGGAGCGACCTGCATTGCACCCCGGATCTCCGATCAAGTCCGGGATGACAAATGCTTCAAGTTCGTGACCTACATATTTGGGGTTCACCGGACTTGTGACCCGCAATGACAAAATGCTTAATCCGTTGGCAATATGCTATCGTTAATAACACCCTGAATGACATTGTTGTCCTTTGGACTTTCAGTGAGCGGAAGACTTAAGTAAAATTAGCCCCATAATGTCATTCCGCTTGCCCTGGTATCGACTGCGGAAAGCGGTATTCGCAAAAATTATTAACACTTTTCCCAGCCAAGATTCTCATAGTTTGGAACCGAACGCGCGTTATCATGAAAGCAGTAGGGAAGTGGGTGGTCCAAAATCTATAAAGATAATAACCACGAAACCAAGGATACTTATGCACTCGAATAAGAGCTTAAAAAAAGAAAGTTTCCGACATATCGTACTCTTTGGAGATAGTTTATCGGATAACGGATTTGAAGACGGTCACGGTTTTAAAAGATCTTCCAACGGAAGAGTTTGGAGTGAGTATTTATCGGAAATGCTTGGTACGCAATCGACCTCCATCAGAGCTTGGAGTGGGGCTACTTCTGGAATTGGTAATTACTACGAGGAAGCAAAAGATTGGTCCGGATTATTGTGGCAAATTGAGAACTTTCAAGCGATGGCGGGAATTGGTGAGACACTAGCCATCATCCAAATCGGAACCAATGATTTACATGATCCGGATTTGAATATAAAGCCTCAAACAGTCATAGCGAATATCGTTCAATCGTTGACGAATCTGCTACAAAAAGGGATCAAACAGGCAATTGTCTGGAATTTAAATACAAGTGTGACATCACCTGCTTATACGGATGAATCGTATGAAATGTATGACTACTACAAGGAAAAAATGAGCACCGCTTATGAACGATTTGTTGAGTTCAATCAATTAATCCCTCAGGCGATTGAGGGTTTCAATAGTCAGCAGAGTCATATGAACGTCGTTCTGTTTGATGTAAATCGTGTCATAGGAAGGATTTCAACTCGCTTCAAAAATCTAACGACACCTTGGTTGGATATCCGATACTATCCCGAAAAAAGCGGGTGGTTTTGGTACGATCATTGGCACTATATGACCGAAACGCATCACTATCTGGCGGAAAGCGTTTACCGCTTCATACAGAACGCCTGCCAATCCGGTGTGGCTAAATCGGAATCGATCCCCTAAGCCGATATCGAGGCAGCGGCACGAATTTATCGTAATAATATCAATGAGTCGTAAACCCGAACAACACCAGCAATAATAGCAAAAACCAATGAGAAAACTAGAAGTCATCGAGCAAGAGAAACTAGCGGAAATCCATGATGCCAGCATAAAAATACTTCAAGAAACCGGGATTCAAGTGCATCATGACGGAGCGCTTGAGTTGTTTAAACAACATGGAGCAAGCGTTGACCAACAAGTAGTCCGTTTATCTCGGAAAATGATTGAAGATTGTATGGCACAAGTCCCAAGTCAATTTACTTGGAAAGCCAGAAATTAAAAGCATACCAAGGTGATGGGTGACGGTTATTTACTGCAACCGGCTGCCGGTACGCTTAAAGTGCATGATTTGGGAGGTAATATTCGAGAAGGATCTCTTGAGGACTACGCCAACTTCCAAAAAAATCTACCAAGCCGGTGAAATCTATGATTTGGTGGGTATGATCCCGGTCGAGCCAAAAGATGTTGATCAATCGGTGAAGCATTTGTACATGATGTATGAGACCATTCGACATACCGATAAACCGGTGAATGGTTTCATGACCACCGGCGATCAAGCCAAGGCCCAACTGGACATGATGGAAATCGCGGTCGGTGGGTTATCCGAATTCGAAAGTAACCATTACATGGCGGTTAGTATCGGAGTCACAACGCCGCTGGTATACTCTTGGGATCCAATCGAGACCTTAATCCGCTATGTGAACCGGAATCAGGTACCGACGATTTTATGTGCCCCAATGGCGGGGATCACCTCACCCTATAGCATGTTGGGAACTGCCGTACTACAAAATGCGGAGATACTGACAGGAATAGTACTCACCCAACTCCTCCGCCCGGGGCATCCGGTAGTGTACTGCCCAAGTGCCAGCGTAGCGAATATGAAAACTTGCGGTTTTAGTACCGGAGCTCCGGAGTCCATACTAATCAATATTGCCAATGTGCAAATGGGGCTCGATTATTATCAAGTGCCGGTTCGGGTGATGCCTGGTTTTACTGATGCTAAAATTCCCGATTTCCAAGCGGGTGCTGAAACCATGCAAAATTTGATGATGGGTATGTTGTCCGGGGGGCACTTGCTGAATGAGTCAGTGGGGATTCTGGATAGTATTCTCACGGTTTCGTATGAAAAAACAATCTTAGACGGCGAGATCATCAGTCGCATTAAGCGAATTAATCAAGGGATTACCGATGTCGATCAAAAACTTTGTGTTGAGGCGATTCAGCGTATCGGGCATGGCGGATCATATTTAACCGATCCCATGACTGTGAAAAACTGTCGTGGGCGTTGGACTCCGAGTACGTCATTTTGGGGAACTCAACAAGATTGGGAAAAAGCGGGAGCCGAGGAATCGGCTCAGTGTGCCAATCGATTGGCTCGTCAAATTCTTGATGAAGCGCCTACCCAACTGATTGATGATAATTTGGATCAAGAATTGAGGAAGTATATGGAATCCCATTTGGAATGAACCCAATAAAAAACCGAGCTCAGAGAGCCCGGTATTGAGTCACCCCTAAAAGGGTATTGTATGCTTTGCCTCTAAAGGGACAGGGAAAACTGTTCCCCAAATGCTCTATATTAGAAACCCATTGGCTCTGATGGTTTTTCTTGATGTTCTGGGTGTTTGACATATTTGGGGATCATGTTAACTTTATTCAATAGAGTGTTTGTTACTTAACGACCAAGTTAATCCGCCCGCTAATGGGATGGCAACACAAGCTTTGAGTGTGACTGACCTTGTAATTTAACACCGAAAAATCGCATGTGCTCACGGTTTAGCGTTGAACGCATTGTTAGGCATAAGTTAACATTCTTCAGGGTAATTTGGTCGCGCAATTACTTTACTAAAACCGACCGGATCTTATCCGTTGCCCAATCCACTTCTTCCTTAGTGATCACCAAAGGAGGAGCAAATCGAATAATTGTGTTATGTGTTTCTTTCGTCAATACACCGACTTTCATCATCGCTTCCGTGTATTGTCGTGCTTTTCCCGCAACATCGGTCAGCTCAATCGCAATCAATAAACCCCTTCCTCTCACTTCTTGTACCAAAGGCGAGTTCATGGCTTCCAACCGCTGTTTGAAATACTCTCCTATTTCTTCCGAACGTTTCACCAAATCCTCATCGATGATTACATCCAAAGCGGCGGAGGCTACAGCGGACGCCAGAGGGTTACCACCAAAAGTTGATCCGTGATTACCCGGTTGAAACGCGGCTTCCATTAATTCGTTACTGGCCAAAACGGCTGATACCGGATAATAACCGCCACCAAGAGCTTTACCGACCGTAACGATATCGGGTTTGATACCATCATATTCAAAACAGAACAGCTTTCCGCTTCTTCCAAGACCAGTTTGAATCTCGTCTGTAATTAGTAACACATCGTGTTTTTGAGTGACTTCCCAACATTTCTTTAAATATCCGGCAGGCGGAATTTTCACACCGGCTTCGCCCTGAATTGGTTCAACCATAAACGCCACCGTATTCGGAGTAATAGCTTCATCCAAAGCCTCGGCATCACCAAACGGAATAACTTTAAAACCAGGTGTAAACGGTCCAAAATCCTCACGACACAGCGGATCTGTTGAAAATCCGCAAATAGTCGTTGTTCGGCCATGAAAATTGTTTTGGCAAACGATTATCTCCGCTTGATCCGCCGCAACACCTTTGACCTTGTATCCCCAGCGTCTAGCGGCTTTTAAAGCGGTTTCCACCGCTTCAGCACCCGTATTCATTGGTAACGCTTTATCAAAGCCAGTTTGGGCAGTTAGCTTTTTCAGAAATGGTCCCATCTGGTCGTTGTGAAAAGCTCGAGATGTCAGAGTTAATGTGTCAACCTGTCGTTTCAACGCTTCCGCAATCTTCGGGTGATTGTGCCCTTGGTTCAGCGCGGAATACGCGGATAGCATATCGATATATTTCTTATCCTCAACATCTTTTACCCAAACACCTTTTCCTTCTTTAATCACAACCGGAATCGGATGGTAATTATAAGCACTGACGTTTTCGACTTCTTTGATATACTCTTGAGTTAGATTTGCCATTTATACCTCAGTTAAGCTGTTTGCCGTCTTATCAAAATGATTGGCGGAATTTGTGATTTTACTTTCCTCAATTAAAAACATACCCATTTAAAGTCCGCTTTATTGCCTTATGGCGACCCCGGTACCCGAGCCAAATGCTGAAACACCCAAATACTCGGGACTTTCTGTGATCAAGTTAAATTCGAGGGCAAATCTCTTATTTAGATGTGACTCTGTCAAGAAATAAAGCGAAGTAATCTGAATCCTTTCTCAATCTCTTGATATCTCGGGTAACTCGATAGCTTTATTGGGAAATTTCTCGACAGAAATCTGGAGTTGATAGCTTTAAAATTTTGGGATGGTGAGAAAGGGAATCTCGTCGTTCATTTTGATCAGAATCCGATTTGTTGTTTCAGGGAGAGAGGAAAAATAGCAATTCCCTGATTTTACTGATAAACTCTAAATTAGAGGGGGTACATCAAGTTTTCCGATTTGTTTAAACCGACCGGTTAGATTGGCTTAAATACGTTCCGCAAATCTTGGTAGTTGGTACCGAACTTTTTACTGAGTTCTTTGTCCATCACCGTAGTAACTTTGGTGATATATACATCATGTCGAACATAATCTTCCGAAACCGTCACAAATCCGTGATTCTTACTCCATACCGCCTCAACATTGCCATCATCGAAAAAAGTGCCTATCAGGACCACTTTTCGATCAATAACCAATGTTAAGGCGCGGCCGCCTTTGTCTTCGTAAATCGTCTGTTCATCGGAGTGCTGAAACGTCGCTCCGATCGTCACATCTGGTTTTCCAAAGTGCAGCATCGCAATCTTTACGCCTCGTTGTTCCGCTTCTTGTAAATCATCTTGCAAAATCCCCAATTCGTCCGGCCATAATGAAATCAGTATGTTATGATTTGATTCTCTTATCAATCGCTTGGCTTTGTCAAATACCTTAGCTCGATCATTGATCTGCCAAATTAAATCGGTATTAACCGTATGCCCCAGTGAATCCAACAACGGTTTCAACACATCGGTCTTTCTAATAGCTTCTTCGCGTTTGGCGTAAATAAAATCTTCTGAATCTAAAGCGATATGCTGTTTTCCTCGACCCTTCTCATTCGGTATGGGTTGCGTTAACCCCTTATCCTGAAGTCTGGAAAACGTTTCGTATATTTTTGAGGATGGAATCCCGGATTTTTTCGATACTTCATACGCGGATGCCGGTTGACATCCCAATAAAGTGATATATGCCCGCGCTTCGTAATCCGTCAGTCCCAAATCAATCAGTAAATCACTGGCTTGCTTTACCCCGCTATCCTTACTCATCGATATAACCGGTGGGTGAAATAATCTGAGCTTTCATCAGCGAATCCCAGTAAATTCAGCAATCGATTTAATTGATTACTGCGGTAGTTAATACTCCGCGATATCCCTATCAAGATAAAAGTGAGGTTTTTCCCCTCCCCACGGCATAGTTGCAAGCACAGACGGAAGTACAAAAAAGAGCGGTGATTGCTCATAATAAGCAATTAACCGGAGTTAATCATTAACTTTGATATTCAAAATATTTAATATTCCCAATGGGGACTACCATTTCAGCATCCTTGGTACTATCAAAAACAGTCAGGTAATCTTTTCCAATTTCAGTGATAACACCTTCGAGCGACTTCTCATCACTTAAATAGATTGTTAGCTGATGAATTCCCAAATGCTCACTCAATTTCTGAATAAGGCTTTTGGCATCTTCTTCCTTAAAGGAAACGGGTTGTAAAATTGATGACATAATTCTTGAATCGTTTTTAATCAAAAAAAAAGGAGTACAGGGTTTCTGATTGAACTCAGAGTATCTAAAATCTTACCTGATTTCTAGCCAGGAAAACCAAGTCGCATGATTGTTTTTGTACCAGTTTAAAATTTCAACTAATTCACGTTTTTGCTCAGGCGGAATAATTTCAGGAATAATCCGATCGCAGTGCAAGCAAATTCGTTCATTTCCGATAAATTCAAGAGCTTCTGAGCAAAGCGTCTGCAACTCATTTCTAATTCGCCCGCTATCGGATATTTTCACAGGCCGGGCTAAGTAGTCTTCGCCAGCCAAAAATCGATTGAGAAGTGGGTTAAAAACCAAAGCCTCTTCATCCAGTGGGTCAGTCAGCTTCAGGGTGAAGGTAATCAATTTATCCCCTTTGGGAGCGGCTAACCTTACGGTAACCTGAAACTCATCCGGCGCGATTTCGGTAACTCCCGAAGCTCCGGTATACGGATCAGCTTTCATATATCCGGAGATGGCCAGTATATCCCATTGCTTTTCCGGAAAGAAATCATCGGCATCAATCGAAGATTTGTGTGCCGGAATTCCGGCATTCCGCCCTTCATGAATCATTTCCTGATATTGTCTAAGCAGCTCATCAGTGACTTCAATTCCCATCAGAGTTTCGAGCCGTTCTTTAAAAGAAGGATGCTCGGTATCCAACTGCATCACATCTCGCTCTCTGTCGTAACTGAGTTCAAAAGCCGATGTAAATACGGTAAGAAAGGCTTTCAGGCCCAGCATTGGTGCTAAACTAGCAGCTTGCATCGCTTCAGCGGATGCCGCATACCCATCGCAAATAAATAGGTGGGTATCGTTTGAGTGATCCTGCCAAGAACCAATCAAATAAGTCGGGGTGTAAGTCCCGGAATCAGAAAATGACTTCATGCCATTGGGCAACTCCCAGCCATCCTCGATGTTATGAACTCCACAATCATTCCATTCTTTCCAAAGCGCCGCAATTCGAACTTCCCGACTTTTCCCTTTCAATGTCCAAACATGGATATGCTCTCTTTTAATTCCCGGGTAAGTCTGCTCAATCGCTCGCACAACCAAAGCTCGGGGGGTCTTAAAATTGATCAATATGGATTGTTCAGCCGCTTTATCAACCACTTGCCGCGGAAGGAACAAATTTCCGATATACCCTTCATATGGTTTTGAAATGCATAAAGGCTGATCAAACAAATGTAACACCGTTAACGGACCCGTTTCAGCACCTTTGGCAAACCGTGAGGTGTTTTCCAAAGTATCAATAGCTGCCCCCCAAACAATAATGCCGGCATCTTTGATTTCTTGATAAAACTCATCCCAGTGATAGGCATTATCATTGATCAATCGAATAACCCGCTGTTCCAGAAAAGACGCTACCTCCGGGCGCGCATAAATCCTGCCGAAACCAAGCTGAGGATTACTTCCCATTTCAGGCGTCTCGCCTCCTTTTGGCATGAGACCTTCCCCCAGGCAGACCATAATAGCATGGTTCTCCGGAAGTTGACGAGAGAGAGCCCAAAGACTTTCGCTCATCGCATACGCGGAAATCGCATCAGCGTCTTTCTTGACCTTATTCAAACCAGCTTTGTCCAAATCAGCCCCCTCTCCAAAGCGCCCGAATAATTGCGTTCCCAATGCGGTTAACGCACCCGTCATAGCAAAAAGACGTTCCATCCGGCCGTTTAAAAAAGAAAAATCGCTCACCAATTCTTCCATTTCTTCCCCTCTGGTCCACTTCACATCAACATCTTTTAACCAGATATGAAAACGACTGAGAATAGCTTTAGTATCGAACGCCCATTGCGCGACAAGGTTTTTCCTCTCTTGCGTATTATAATCCATTTGAGTTCCTGTAAGTTCTGTGTTTTTTTGATCAAAAAACGTGTTTTCAAAATCAGTTAGCCTTCTTTTTTACCAATCGGTCGACTGACTTATCAGTGCTGAAGTTCCTATTCCTCATTATCTACATATGTTTTGGATTTTGGTCTGATGGCAGTGAGGCAATCTTTTTCACCAATCCCCCCAATTTCCTCACCACTAACTCAGCTCTTGATACTTCGATCAACGATAGTATTATCTTAGTGTGTTTGTTAATAAATGATCTGAAAGTTTTACTCAAGATCAATTTTGACTTGTTTCTTTTCGACATGTTCCCAGAAATGAAATAAGGGAGAAGATGGCTCTGTCATTCCGGTTATCCGCTGTACTGTTAAAATCCACTAATCTGTTTTTGAGAAATCCGCTCTCCGTTATTGCAACAAGCTATTTGGATATTCGGTTTAATGCTTCCGTGATAGTCAGAGCCGCCCGATATCAATAAATCCATTTCATTTGCCAACTTTCGGTATATTTCTATTTCTTTCATTGTATGTAAGGTGGAATATCCCTCTATGCCGTCCAAGCCTTCCTGACAAAGCTGAGTAATATAATCCGACAGGGAATTACCGTGGCGTTTCAACGAAGAGGGATGCGCCACAAAAGCTTTACCACCCGCTTGGTGAATCATACTTATCGTTTCTGCCGGCGAGAAAATTTCTTTATCCACAAAAGCCTGACCTTTCTTTCCCAAGTAATGCTTAAAAGCATCAGCAATATCCTTGACGACCTTTTTCTTAACCAGTATGGCAGCAATATGCACTCTTCCCAGACTAACCGTTTCTTTGGCGTAAGCCAATAACTCTTCTTTTGTAATGTCAATTCCGAGTTTTTGTAATTTCGCAATAATTTTATCATTCCGATGCTGACGAGCGGTTTGAAATTCCGCAAGATTATCTCTCAAGTTCGGATCATCGATCTCAAGACCGTATCCCAAGATATGCAATACACCACCGGAATATTTGGAACTGATCTCCACCCCAGTCACAAAATCGACGCCTAACTTCCGCGCCTCATCAATCCCTTCCCGCACTCCTTTTACGGTATCATGATCTGTTATCGCCATCATCCCAATATTTTCCCGATGAGCCAGCTGAACCAACTCTTTTGGTGAAAGGGTTCCGTCAGATTTATTGGTGTGAAGATGAAGGTCAACAAATTTAAAATCAGTATTCATAAAATATTTACGAAACTATTAACTGTTCAGCTAATTTCTCTCTGGTGGCTCCATAGTCTCGAAAGAGCTATGGAGTCTGTATGATTTTACCTTAAGACTCCGCAAGGCTACACCATTATGGAGCCACCGTGGGCTTTAAAAGCGGATTTTTTTGTTCTGTATGTGCTTAAAATCTATTTTTATTTTTCAGCGGCGGTCAGGGGTTCGCGAAAAACAAAAATGAGTTATAGTTGATTCTTGTGTTTAAGAGTGAAGTGGCGTACCCCTTTGTTTA
>CAZJUM010000023.1:0-20192 GCA_964549175.1 uncultured Pseudomonadota bacterium
CAGAAAGGGATATTGCTGCTTAACTTTTTTGAACACAACATTTGACTATATCTCAGTAAAAATAGACACAAAGTCATACACTACCCATAAAACAGGTAGTGACCAGAAATAAACGTCAACGCTAAACGGATATTAAACGTCCGATCTGATGGATTCCATTCTTATAATTTATTTCTCAGTATTTCAATCCGTCGCTTGATTAAGGCTGGACTGGTTTACTCTTTTGATATACCAATAGGGTGATTGAGTAAATTGCGTCTGATTAAAAGTCACTAACTTAGATGAGCCCCGTAATTTCACTTCAGCACAGACCGTTTTCTATTCAAAGCTTCACCCATCATTACAAACAAGACGATATGATAGCTTAACATGGGGGTTTTGATTTTGAGTCTTGGATTCAATGATCACAATACAATAATTTAGACACCTAACCTGGAATTGGATTATGTTTAAAACCGTCAACCACAAAACCGGTTTTCCGAAACTAGAAGAAAAAATTTTAGACTTTTGGGATAAAAACGACACTTTTAAGAAATCTATTGAAGAACGATCCGAGAAAAACGCTTTCTTTTTCTATGATGGTCCTCCCTTTGCTACTGGCTTGCCGCATTATGGCCATTTTATAGCGAGTACAATTAAAGACGTGGTACCGAGGTATCAAACCATGCTGGGTAAAAGGGTTGAGCGCCGATTTGGTTGGGACTGCCACGGATTACCGGTGGAATTTGAGGTGGAAAAAGAACGAGGATTGAAGGGAAAAGCTGATATTGAGGATTTGGGCATTGACAAGTTCAATGAGGCCTGTCGCTCCATCGTTCTTCGCTACAGCAATGAATGGAAAAACACGGTCAAGCGGATAGGACGCTGGATCGATATGGAAAATGACTATAAGACCATGGATGACGATTTCATGGAATCGATCTGGTGGGTGTTTAAGACCTTATGGGAAAAGAAGCTGATTTATGAGAGTAAAAAAATCGTCGCTTACAGTCCTCGTTTAAGTACTCCTTTATCCAATTTTGAAGTAAACCTGGAATATAAGGAGGTCCAAGATCCGTCTGTCACTATTAAGTTTAGGGTTGCCGGTCAAGATGATACTTATTTATTGGCTTGGACCACAACCCCATGGACCTTGCCTTCGAATCTTGCTTTAACCGTAAACCCGGTATTAACATACGCAAAAGTAAAAGTGGGGAACGAAATTTACATTTTAGCCAAAGAACTTGTTGAAAGTAACTTCGGAAAGGAAACGGAGCTAGAGGTTTTAGAAGAGGTACAGGGAAAAGATCTGGACGGTGTTAAATATGATCCTCTGTTGCCATACTATACGGACAAGATCGCTGATGGTGCTTTCAAGGTAATTTTGGGTGAGCATGCGACATTGGAAGCGGGTACTGGCATTGTCCATACCGCACCTAGTTTTGGTGAAGATGATTTCGTGATGGGAAAGAAATATGGTCTACCTTATGTAATGCCCGTTGATGATATGGGTAATTTTAATAGAGAAACGCCGGATCTGGACGGACAATTTTTTAAAGATGCCGACAAGACCATCTTAAAGAATCTGAAATCGAAAAACTTGGTGCTGAAACATGAAACCATCGTGCATAATTATCCGTTTTGTTGGCGCTCTGGCGCGCCGTTGATGTATCGAGCCATCAAAAGCTGGTTTCTTGACGTGGAAGCAATTAAACAGCAGGTGATCGACAACAATCAAAAAATCCATTGGTCGCCGGATCATATTAAAGATGGACGCATGGGAAAATGGTTGGAAGGCGCTCGTGCCTGGGCAATCAGTCGAAATCGCTATTGGGGCAATCCGATTCCCGTATGGATCTGCAGTGAGTGTGGTCATGCCCATTGCTTTGGGAGCAAAAAAGAGTTGGAAGAAAAAGCCGGAATGATTACGGAAGATCTCCATTCTCACTTTATTAACAATATTGTTTTGGATTGTCCGAAATGCCGGGGGAAAATGTCCCGTACATCAGAGGTCTTGGACTGCTGGTTTGAGTCCGGGGCCATGCCATACGGACAGCAACACTACCCTTTTGAGAATAAGGAAAAGTTCGAACAAAACTTTCCGGCCGACTTCATCAGTGAGGGTTTGGATCAAACCCGCGGATGGTTCTATACCTTACAAGTTCTAAGTGCCGCGCTATTTAAAAAGCCGGCATTTATGAATTGTATCGTGAGCGGTATGGTGTTGGCGGAAAATGGGAAGAAAATGAGCAAAAGTTTGAAAAACTTTCCGGATCCTTGGGAGATGCTTAATAAATACGGGGCTGATGCCATTCGTTTGTATATGTTGAATTCAGGAGCAATTCGGGCAGAAGAATTGTTGTTTTCGGAAGCGGGATTACAAGAAACCTTACGAAAAAACATGTTGCCATTATGGAATGTGCTTAGCTTTTTTACCACATATGCCAATATTGATCAGTGGGAACCTGAAATAGTCCGATCTCCGGATGAACTCGCAAATCCATTAGATCAATGGATTTTATCTCGGTTGCATCATTTGATTCATGATGTGCGATCAACTATGTCCGCTATGGACTTAAACAAATCAGTGTCTCCGTTTGTCGGCTTTATTGACATGCTTACCAACTGGTATGTCAGACGTAGCCGTCGTCGTTTCTGGAAATCGGGTCATGGAAGTGATAAAGAACAGGCTTATAAGACCTTGTATACGGTATTACTGGAACTCAGCAAGGTAATTGCCCCGTTTATCCCGTTTATTGCCGAGAGTATTTATCAAATCCTTAAACTGGATGAGCAAACGGAAAGTGTGCATTTGTGCTTATATCCTGAGTCGGATAGTCAATTTAAAGATCAACGACTGGAAGATGAGATGGATGTGATTTTGCGCAGCGTGAATATGGGAAGGGCTTTACGGTCCAAATACCAAATCAAAGTTAGGCAGCCACTCTCATCCATCACCTTGTTAACCAAGAACAAAGCGGTGCGTGGTGTTCTGGGAGCAATGTCCGACCTCATCATTGATGAGCTCAATGTGAAAGAAGTAAAAATCGCTGAAAACGAAGAGGATTTGGTGCACTTGGTTGCAAAACCAAATTTAAAAATATTGGGCCCCAGACTGGGTAAGAATTTGAATATGATTCGTCCTCAAATTGAAGCTTTGACACCGACTGCCATCGTGAAAATTCAAAATGGTGAGAAAGTCGCGTTGGATTTGGAAGGTGGCGTTTTTGAAATCGGTTTGGAAGAGTTATTTATTCAAAGAGAACAAAAAGAAGATATAGCGACGGAAACTGACGTTGATCTTACGGTAGCGCTAGATATTCAAATGTCCGATGAATTAGTCAATGAGGGATACGCCCGGGAATTTGTGAATAAAATTCAGCTCACTCGAAAAGAACGTCAATTTGATGTCACTGATCGTATCAATATTAGATATTTTTGTGATGCCAAACTTCACAAGGCAATTGATCAACATGGTGAGTACATTAAACAGGAGACCTTGGCCGACTCGTTGAAATTGGTAGATACCGCTTCTGATGAATTTATTGAATGGAATATTAATGGAATTGAGTGTATGATTATTGTGATTAAACACTAACAATCAATCTACCATGTATGAGACGTGGTATCGAAGCTGTTCGAAGTGAACCATTGGAAAAAGCACTGGCGTATAACTTCTGTCGCGTCTTAGAGATAAGCAATCGCGGTAAGGAATCGGAAGAGCCGACTGAGATTAAATCGCAGTTGAGGGGACTGCGTTGGTATATAAGCGGAAAATCTATTACCGCTTGTCCCGTAGTGGCTGATACCAAACGTTACACTTAGCACATGACACGGAGACCCTAAATTTGGGTATCAGCATTTCCGGGATGTGCTAGTTAAAATATTATCTCGTTTAGATTTAAAATCCGAGCGAAATATCGTCTTGGATTTGGCAACAAAGGAGGAAACATGAAAACTGCTGAGGAAGTACTTCAAGAAAGAAACAAAGAGCTCATATGCGTGACAACTGAAACAACAATTTATGAGTCCATCCGAAAAATGATCGAGAATAAAGTGGGTGCGGTGCTAGTGATGGGAAAAAAAGAAATAAAAGGTATCTGGACTGAGCGAGATTATTTGCTGGATACGATGAAAAAAGGTTTCAACCCATATACCGCCTCGGTCGGTGAGTACATGCGGACAAAAATGTATTACGCCAAACATGACGAAAGCATTTTTCAGTTAATGGATAAATTCGTTGGCTTGCGAATCCGACATTTACCTGTCAAAAAAGAGGGGGAACTAATTGGATTGTTGTCATCCGGGGATATTCAAAAAGAGTTGCTTAATGAAAAAGATAATGAGCTTAAGAAGATGGAAAAACGACTGGAATGGGATTATTACGAAGATTGGAAGTGGTAATTCCCCAATGCGTAAAGCCTTGGGGCAATGATCAGAATGTGTTTCATAGACGGAATAAGGTGATTTCCCAGCGTAAAGTCCTGGGTGCAATACAAAAAAGCGGCACATGAAAAATGGCTCAAATTTTTAAAAAGTACTGAACTCAAAGTACCCCCAACTGAGAATGCTCTTGCTCACTTTTATCACATCGTTCCGGATATGTCGGTACTGCCCCAAAGACGGCTAAACCCGATGTTAGTCAAGATTTCCGCGACACGGCTTTGTGCTGTCAGCAACTGTTTTAATCATTATGATGAGAAAGCGGACAATGAAAATTGTATTTTACACTGCTGGTGGTACCATCGATAAGATCTATTTTGATAAAAAAAGTGCCTATGAGGTTGGAGAATCCACGCTTGAAGAGATTCTTAGGGAAGGCAATATTACTTTTGAGTATGAGAACAATGTGATCATGCAAAAGGATAGTCTGGACTTAACAGATAAGGACCGCGAGCTTATCTGTCAAGCCATTGATGCCGAATCCAACCGCTTGATTGTTTTAACTCATGGGACCGATACGATGGTAAAAACTGCTCAAAAGCTGCGTGGAATTAAAAATAAAGTTATTGTATTAACCGGATCGATGTCCCCCGCCCGTTTTAAGTCAAGCGACGCGACCTTTAATATCGCCAGTGCGATCACGGCGGTTCAGACACTAAGCGATGGCGTTTATATTGCGATGAATGGTAAGGTTTTTACACCGGACAAAGTGCGCAAAAATGTTCCGAAGGGTATTTTTGAAGAACTCGGGTAAGGAATGAATTGGTATCCGATAGCGCGGACCGGACCCCTGATCAGATCAGGGGTGACAAGATAAAGCGAATACTAATCAATTACAGAATTTGACTGAGGAACAGTCTGGTTCGATCATGCTGAGGATTATCGAAGAAGGCGTAAGGCTCGTTTTCCTCAACGATCTCACCGCAATCCATAAAGATCACTCGATCCGCCACCGTTTTGGCAAATCCCATCTCATGGGTAACCACAATCATGGTCATCCCTTCTTTTGCCAGTTCCACCATAACATCCAACACTTCTTTTATCATTTCCGGATCCAATGCTGATGTGGGTTCGTCGAATAACATAATCTTTGGTTTCATACAAAGGCTTCTGGCAATTGCCACACGCTGTTGCTGACCTCCGGAAACCTGACCCGGATATTTCTTGGCTTGCTCGGGGATATGGACTACTTCCAAATAGTGCATAGCGAGCTCTTCAGCCTCTCTTTTAGGCATTTTCCGCACCCAGATCAGGCCTAGTGTCAGATTCTCCAGGATGTTTAGATGGGGAAACAGGTTGAAATGCTGGAACACCATTCCGACTTCAGTCCGGACCTTTTCTATATTTTTTAAATCGCTGGTCAACTTGGTGCCATTCACTATGATTTGACCGCGCTGATGCTCTTCCAGACGATTAATACAGCGAATTAAGGTCGATTTACCAGAACCAGAAGGGCCGCACACCACAATTTTTTCCTGAGGCTTGACCTTGAGGTTGATATCTTTCAGGACATGAAAATCATCAAACCACTTATGCATGTTGATGATATCGATAACCGCGTCACTCGATGCGCTGTCTGCGTTTTCTTTTGTTGACTGTGTGTTCATAAAGCTTATTGACTTAAGGTTGTGTTCAATTTCGTTCATTAAGTTTCAGAGCGATATTCCAGTTCTTTTTCAAGGTGCCGACTATACTGGGACATAGAAAAACAACAGATATAGTAGATAAACGCGATGAAAATATAAGCTTCGGTACTGAAACCGGTCCATTCTGG
The DNA here is from genome assembly GCA_964549175.1 of uncultured Pseudomonadota bacterium. Lineage (GTDB taxonomy): Bacteria > SAR324 > SAR324 > XYD2-FULL-50-16 > XYD2-FULL-50-16 > CAZJUM01. The sequence continues at coordinate 6,197 of CAZJUM010000023.1, forward strand.
TTCTGTAAGAATTGATTTGGTGGTATTCAAAATATCATACAGAGCGATAATCACAACAAGCGATGTATCTTTAAATGCTGAAATCAGGATTCCGACCGATGGCGGAATAACGATTTTCAATGCTTGGGGCAAAACGATCAATCGCATTTTCTGATAGTAGTTTAATCCCAAGGATTCTGCGGCCTCATATTGTCCCTTATCGATTGCTTGTAATCCGCCACGAACCACTTCAGCAATATAAGCGGCGGTAAAAATGATAATCGCCACTTGCGCGCGGAGGACTTTATCAATAGTCACCCCCTCCGGGAGGAACAATGGGAACATCACCGATGACATAAACAACATAGTGATCAAGGGGACGCCCCGTATAAGTTCGATATAGACCACACACAGCGAGTTGATGGCGGGCATTTCCGAACGTCGCCCCAACGCCAGCACAACACCTAAAGGATAGGAAGCCAATATACCGAAAAAGGATAATAACATGGTCAGAGGCAAACCACTCCATAGACTGGTTTCAACAGACATCAGACCAAACCCCCCTTTCATCAGCCAACCCATAATCAGTAATGCGAATAACCAAGCATAACCAAGCTTTTTAGACCATTTTTTCCAATCACGGCTATAAACCAACATGCCGACTAAGGTCAACATGGCCGCTAAAGGTCTCCATTGTTCAGGCTTCGGATAATAACCAAAGATGTTAAAACGAATGTTCTTGGTGATAACTGACCAACAAGCGCCTGCTGCCTGGTGGCACTCTTTACCACTGGTGTACCAGACACTGTCAATAAAGGCCCATCGGATAAATGTGGGAATTATATTGAGTAACACGAGTATTACGAAGATCGTAATAATTGAATTATACCATCCGTTGAAGAGTTGATGTTTCATCCAACCGAGAACCCCAACTTCTGTTACCGGAGGTTTAATTTCTTCTATTTTTGCTGATGTACTCATCAATTAACTTATCGTTCAATGATCGCGATTTTTTTGTTATACCAGTTCATAAAAGCTGATGTTGACAAACTAAAGGATAGATAGACGATCATCATCAGTGCCACTCCCTCTACCGCTTGTCCCGTCTGATTGATGGTTGTTCCCGCGACGGCGACAAAATCCGGATATCCGATCGCAACCGCCAATGAGCTGTTTTTGGTTAAGTTCAATAATTGACTGGTAAGCGGTGGTACGATGACGCGCAAGGCTTGAGGAAAAATAACGAGCTTCAGCACATGTTTTGACTTTAAACCAATGGACATGGCGGCTTCGGTTTGACCATGGCTGATGGACTGAATTCCCGCACGGACAATCTGTGCGATAAATGACGCGGTATAGAGTACCAATCCGAAAAGGAGTGCGGAAAACTCAGGGCTGATATTGGATCCGCCTTTAAAATTAAATCCTTTAAGCTCGGGGATATTCATTTCCGTTGGCGCGCCAAAAAGAATCCATGTGACCAATGGCAAACCAATGAACAATCCGCATCCCAACCAAATAACTGGAAATTGCTCCCCTGTATCGTCTTGTCGTTTGTTGGCCCATCGATTAACAAAATAAGTGATCACACAGGCCAGTAAAAAAGCCCAAACCATCCAACTATGTGCCTCATGGGCAGTCGGAACCATGTAATCAACACCACGGTTGCTGATAAATAATCCCGGAAATGGATTAAGGGCTTGCCTTGGCCCAGGAAAAAACTCGTAAAATAAGGCATAAAAGAAAAACAATTGTAATAAAACCGGAATATTCTGAAATAATTCCACATAAGCGGTTCCTAGCTTCGAAACCAACCAGTTGGAGGAAAGAGTACAGATACCGATGAAGGTCCCTAAAACAGTGGTCAGAATCATTCCGATAAATGAGATTTTCAATGTATTGACAACACCAACGATCAAAGCTCTGCCATATGTGTCGGCAGCGGAATACTCGATTGGGGTTTCTCCAATTTCAAAGGCCGCTTCTTTTTGAATAAACCCAAAACCGCTGGCAATGGATTGTTTTTCCATATTGTTCTGAACATTGGAAATCAGGTAATATCCTAGCAGGCCCACCAATGCGGCTGTAATGATCTGGTATAGAATACTTCTGGTTTTTTCGTCATTCCAGAAGTATGTTTTACTCGATTTGCTGTTACTTGAGACCATAAAGTCTTATTCGCGAAAGTGATTAAGTCGAAAAAACAATTTTCCTCATAGCACAATCAAATGAACGAAACCATAATAGTTATGTGTCAATCTTTTTCAAAATACCGAGAAAAAAAAGTTCAAAGATAAAAAATTATCTTTGAACTTTTAGCTCGAACCACAGGGAAAATCATTTCCCGCGTTTGCTTTAACTTTCTTTGAGGCGGCTTTCTGCCTCAATCGATTGATCATCATCGAATTAAAATTCTGCGGCGCCTTTTGGTTGATAGCTGATGAAAAGCTGAGACATCAAACCCCAAACTGACTTGATGTTATTTGAACGGAGGTGAGTATAAAAGTCCACCATTAGTCCAAAGAGCATTCAAGCCGCGTTTAATTCCCAGAGGAGTATTGACACCAACGTTACGCTCGAAAACCTCGCCATAGTTGCCAACGAACTTGACAATGCGATAAGCAAACTTCTCATCTAATCCCAGGGCTTTTCCGTTACCTGGCGTGACACCCAAAAATCGCTTAACTTTTGGGTCTTTACTGTTCAGCATTTGATCAACATTTTTAGAAGTAATTCCCATTTCCTCAGCATTGATCATGGCCAAAACTGAGTAATGAACGATGTCTTTCCACTGGTTATCACCATGTCGAACTGCGGGAGCCAATGGTTCTTTGGAGATAATCTCAGGAAGGATCATATACTTGGATGGGTCCGGCGCACTGGCTCGGATTCCTGCCAATTGAGAGGCATCGGATGTGATTACGTCGCATCGACCAGCATAGAAAGCTTGAGAGAGTTCCGCGGTATTTTCAATGGTTACCGTTTTCCACTCCATGTTGTTGGACCGGAAATAATCGGCAACATTCAACTCTGTGGTTGTTCCGGGCAGCACACAAACAGTGGCGCCACTTAGTTCTTTCGCGCTTTTTACGCCCAGTGATTCAGGAATCATAAATCCTTGGCCATCATAATAATTAACTTGCACAAAGTCTAAACCCAAAGCGGTATCTCTTCCCAAAGTCTGAGTACAGTTTCGAGTCAATACGTCGATTTCTTTTGACTGAAGGGCTGTAAATCGAGTTTTTGCGGTTAGCGGTGTGAATCGAACACGATCGTTTAAATCACCAAAAACCGCCACAGCAATAGCTCTTGCTGTGTCAACATCCAAACCTTTCCAAACACCATTTTGGTCAGCTTTTCCGAAACCAAATAAATCACCGTTCACCCCTGCTTGAATAAACCCTTTTGCTTTGACCTGTTTTAAGGTATCGCCATTGCCCGCAAAAAGTAATCCCGCAGTGGTTAAAAACAAAGCACATAAGATCGCTAAACTTTTCAAATATTTCATTTCTTCCCTCCAAAAAAATTCAACCATACTTTGGGATTAAAATCCCAAATGTCTCGCCGTAAACACATGTGTGAAAATGTGTTTACCACTTTGAAAAAATGTTGGCCAACATATCATAACACTGTTATGTTTTGCAAGATTATTATACGATTCTGAAATTCGCGGCAGTGCTTGTTCTTCCTTAGTGAAACCTTAGCCGAAAAGCACTGATAAAATGAGTGAGGATGAATGTCAAAGCACAACCGTCGAAAATCGGCTAACAATCCGGGATTGTTTTGTTCTGCCAATAATTCCACCTCAAGGATATTGCGTGATTTCTAGAATCTTGTTAGTCGCAACCCAAGCTTTGCACTTAACTATATTGGGTAATATATTGAAATAACCTGATAACTTCCCCAAAAACCTGTTAGATGCAGCCTGTTTGACATCAATTTATAACCTTTTCCGAGAACAAAATGATCAAAAAAACAATTACACCGCCATCCGCTGGTTGGGTTGGTGCTATTGTAGGTTTAATCATTACCATTGTTTCAATTATTTATAATATTTACATTTTTTAATTTATGCGCATCTTATTTCCGTTGGTTTCCGGGAGAGCTGTTTCTTCTTTTGGAGATGGAATACATTTTGTTATTATAAATTGGTTTGTTTATCAAAAAACAAATGAAGTGGACCCATTGTCCAGACCGTTTTTCAATTAATTTTGTATAACAAACAATCTATTTCTCAGGTTTAGTTTTTTCACCTGAAGTACACATTTTCCGGTGTTTGATAGCCCAGAGACTGATGTAATCTTTCGTGATTATAGAATAGAATATAATGGACCCCGAAATTTGATTTGGTTGCTAAGCTACATATGAGGTGATAAAAAACGGTCCAAATTTTTACCGAGAAGGAGGTTTATGAGAAAAAATTACACAGCAAAGTTCAAAGCGAAAGTTGCAATTGATATTCGTCTGACTTTATTGGATTCATGAATGCGGCTTTTTTTACGGCTTATTCTCATTTTGATTCAATGGCGACCAATGGTTCTTTCACTCACAGTCACACCAAACTTCTTCTTGAACTTGTCCTTTAATGCCTTAAGAGTGATCGCTCTGTTCTTCTCAACTACCTTTTTAATATACAGATCACCCTTATGATCGATCTTCAACAAATGCTTATTAAGACGCTTTCCGGGTTCCAGTGAGCCTGTTTGCTTGTAAAGCTTAAGATAGCGATGAACAGTCTTCTTGCTTACAGCAAACTTTCTCGCTACATCCGCCAAAGATAATGCTTTACTCTGCCAAGCCTTAATTATTTTATCTCTTCAATCAAACGAATATGCTTACCATTGGAGCTCCTTTTATTGTTTATGTTGAAGAATACCAAATGGAACTAATGGGGATAATAACAACGTCCGTTGCTATAAGCCACCGGAAACTCAAGCGTTGATTAAAATCCCGTGTTCGTGTTTCCGGATATTAACGGCGAACTGATTTGGGATCGATCGCGTCTTGCAGACCGTCACCGATAAAATTAAAACTGATGACTGTAATGAATATAAATATACCGGGGTAAATCGCCAGCATCGGAGACTCAAGGATCAATTCCTGAGCATTGAACAGCATATTCCCCCACGTCGGCGCTGGCGGCTGAACGCCCAGCCCTAAGAAACTAAGAGCGGATTCAAACATAATGGCATTTCCGACCTGGAGTGTTACCTCAACCAAAAGTGGTGCGATAATATTGGGGATAATATGAACCAAGATGATAAAAAAATCATGAGCTCCCAAATTTTTGGCAGCCAAAACATACTCTTTCTCTTTGGTACTTAACACACAAGCCCTGACGACACGAGCGGCCGTCATCCAAGAAAAGATACACAGAATCACAATCATCTTGGCAATGCTTTCATTTTCGCCACGGATCAAAAAATTAAAAACCGGTATTTGTTTCAAATCAATCGCGGCCAAAAGAATGGCAACCGGAATAAAGGGTAAGGACAATAACGAGTCTGTGATTCGCATCAGTGCCGCATCCATCCACCCCCCATAAAAACCGGCAAGACTTCCGACCAATAACCCAATACAAACGGAAATCCCGGCTGTTAACAACGCGATGGAAAGAGAAATCCGAGCTCCGTAAAATAATCTGATTAACACATCCCGTCCCAATTCATCCGTTCCCAAAAAATGAGTACTTTTGAAGCCGCTACCAAGTTCCAAATATTGTTCAGCCAACGGATGAGTAACCATTTCAAGTTGGCTGACGATGGCCGGATCGTTTAATTGGTGTATTAACTCAAACAACACATCCTCATCGTTGATTTCCTGATCCAGTATGTTCAGATTTTTTACCTCTGAAATCAAATGTGGAACAGATGAAGTGTTTTTTTCAATAAAATACTCAACAGCATCTTCTTTTGCCGAATTTGATCTTTCGACCGTTGTCATAACCGGTTTGAACCGGTGAAAAATAGACTGCCGATTCGGATCGACACCTAAGAAAGAGGCAATCAATGGCGCGAAAATGGCGACAATCATTAGAGTTGTAACAATCCCCAAGCTGACCACAGCGAATCGGTGCTCTAAAAATTGTTCGCTCAGCAATCGAATCATTGATGTGGCACGATGTTCAACAAGTTCATTGCCGTCTAAAATTTCCTGGTTTTGCCCGGCTGACGGGTAATTGGCCTTATTCATGCGATGGTTCCGCGGTCATCGGTTAGCTGCTATTTCTAATCATTGATATGAAATCCGGGGATCTAAATAACAATAGAGGATATCGGCGATTAAATTCATGACCAAAACCATACCAACGGTAATTACGAAGGAAACCATCGCCACATTATAATCGTTGGCGATGATGGAATCATAAACCAGCTTCCCCGCTCCTTGATAAGCAAAAAGGGTTTCTGTAATAATAGCGCCTGAAAAAATATGGGAAAAGCTTAGAGCGATAATCGTAACAACCGGAATCAGCGCATTTCTCAAGGCATGAATAAACACAACTCGGTTCCTTCCCAATCCCTTTGCCCGAGCGGTTCGAATATAATCATTCCGCATTGTTTCGATCATTGAACTCCGCGTGTATCGCACAAAAATTGCCATCTGCATGGCTGTCAGTGACAACATGGGCAGCAGAATAAATTTAAAGCGGTCGGTAAATAATTCCAAGCCAACCAAATGCTCACCGACCGTTTCGGTTCCGCCAGCCGGCAACCAATTAAGCCATAAAGAAAAAACAATAATTAAAATAATACCCAAAAAGAATGAAGGAACCGATATGCCAGCAAATGATAAAAGGTTCACGCCATAATCAAACGCTGATCCTTTTTTAAGAGCCGATAAAATACCGATGGGAATCGCGATGATCAATGCCAATAATAACGCTGAAAACGATAAGAAAAAGGTATTCACCAGCCGATGACCAAGAATATCGCCTACAGGAACCCGATACGTTCGTGAATAACCCAAATCACCGGATAAAACCGTATTCAACCAGTTCCAGTAACGAACAATGATGGGTTTGTCTAAGCCATACAGCGCCTTCAGTCGGCGGATATCATCCGTTGTGAGGTTTGGATTCGATGTCGCCATGATATCAACCGGATCACCAGGCATCAAAGCCATTAAATAAAAGCTGAACATGGATAATAGAAAAACCATGATGATGGTTTGTATCAATCTCCGGAAAATATAACTACGCATCCGTACTCCGATAAAGCTTATACAGAGAAATCCCTCTTTACCAAAAAGAGGGATCAATTAACCAAGGCATATTATTTTAAGTGCCAGTACTCAACAAAATTTTCAGCACCAAACTGATGAGGAGAAATTCTAAATTCAGCCAGGTTTTTGGGGATAATTGAGTTGTTGGATCGGTAATAAAGCGGGATAACAGGCACTTCATTGGTATAGTGATAGAGAATTTTGGCAATGATTTTAAGTCGATTTTCATGCTTAAATTCTACATCCATTTCATCCAATAGCTGATCAACTTCTTTGTTTGACCAACGCATGCTGTTCTGACCGGAGTAATCATTTTCTTTAGTAGGGATATTGCCACTAAACATGGTGGACCGGGGGTTATTTTCCGGACTTGACCACCAAGCGTACATTGCCATGGCGGGATATAATGATTTTCTGACGGTTTCGCCAAAGTAAACCCTGGCCGGTTCATTTTTAATGGTAATTTCAACACCAATTTGCTTCCATTGCTCCTGCAAATAGGCTTCTACCATTTCACGAGTTTTATTTCCTGCGGTGGTCATAAGCTGAAAGGTCAGCTTTTCCCCGTTTTTGTATCGATACCCATCATCACCCATTATCCAGCCAGCCTTTTTAAGCATCCCTCTGGCTTTGCGGCGAGAGAAAGGATAAAGCACAATATCTTTCGGATCATCCGTATACCAAGGATCAACAGGTGCTATATTGTGAACCGCGACTTGCTGTTTGCCTTCGAACAGCGCGTTGACCAACGCCTCACGATTGATGCCATAAACCAAAGCTTTCCTAACATTTATATCCTTCAAGAGGGGATTGTCCAATTGGAGATCAATGTGCTCATAAACCAAACCAGGCTCGAAAACTACCTCAAAAAGTTTATTTTGTTTTTTGATTCTTTTCTCTGCCGCGACAGCCTGATCAAAAGTTAATCCCAAGTTTGAAATCATATCAACGGTGCCGGACATTAGATTGGCCTCCAAAGCATTGGTGTTCTGAATAACCTTGATAATTATTTTTTCAAAATAGGGTGCTTTTCCGTAAAAATGTTCATTTGGAACCAAAATAATATGGCTTCCCAACTTTAATTCGGATAAACGATAAGGCCCCTGATACAATCCGGGGTTCAATGAGTCCGTCACATAAAGAGAATGCTTCTCATATTCACCGGGTTTGTTCCCGTATTTTTTAATGATCGGCTCTTCTAAGTGCTTGGGGATCACATAAAATTGAGGCAACTGGTTAAAATCCCAGCGTGCCTTTGCATACTCAAAAGTGAATTTTCTCGCGTTTTCCGGATAAAGGATCACTCGTTCGATTTGGCTCCAAATCTCACGCTCACCAATAGAAATATTCTCGTTCATTCCTACTGACCAAGTAAACTTAATATCTTCCGCAGTAATTGGATGACCATCGCCAAATTTCAAATTTTCTTTTAACTCAAAGTGCGCTCTGATTTTTTTAACGCCATTTTCAGTAAAAAAAGAGGCCAATCCATTTTCGAATGATGGAATCTCTTTGATCATGAAAGGCACCCACTCACCATCAGGATTCAATGTTAAAATACTTCTCACCGACATGTCTGTTATGAACCTGGTAGTAGCCATCTGGCTAATAATCGGGTTAAGGTGTTCAAATTCCTGTGAAACCGCGATTTTCAGTTCTTTTTTTGAGACAGCCAAAGCAGTGGAAGCCGCCACGATGAATAAAGTACTGGCAAGCGTCATTAACTTTTTTAAAAAACACATATTCCCTCCGAAAAAAAAATTAGAGAAAAGCAGATTTGAGATCTGCCGATTCAAAAACCGGATATTATCCGGAAAACATGCTTTTAAATTTACCCCATGTTTTTTTAGTTAACTAACTCAATAACCAACAAGCCACTTCTTGGCTATCGTTCCGGTTGGCACTTTTCAAACCTGGCATTTCTTGCTGGCAAATGCCTTTTGCGAATTCACACCGGGGATGAAAATGGCATCCGGCAGGGGGATTGATTGGACTTGGGACATCTCCTTTTAACAATTTCCGATGCTTCCGTTTTCCCCTTCCGGCTATCGGAACAGCTTCCAAAAGTGCCTTCGTATAAGGGTGCCGGGGATTACTAAAAATGTCATCTTTATTGGCCAACTCCACGATTTTACCCAAATACATTATAGCGATTCGATCACACATATGTGCCATAACGGATAGATCATGAGAAATAAACAGGTAGGTTAAGCCCATTTCTTTTTGCAACTTCTTCATCAGATTCAGAATCTGAGCTTGAATGGAAACATCCAACGCGCTAACGGCCTCATCCGCGACCAACACATCCGGTTCAACAGCGATGGCTCTGGCAATACTAATTCGCTGTCTTTGCCCCCCCGAGAATTCATGGGGATAACGATCCAATTGCGATGTTTTGAGACCGACTTGTTTCATCAAAGCAATCGTTTTTTGAGCCTGTTCCTTTTTGTTTCCGATTTTATGAATACGAAACGGTTCACTGATTATTTTTGCAGTAGTCATCCTGGGATTCAGTGAGGCATAAGGATCTTGAAAGATCATTTGAAGGTTTTTTCGAACCATTCGCAGCTTCTTGCCTTTCAATTGAGACAAGTTTTCTCCCTTAAAGCTCACGTTACCGGAAGTTATGTCCAATAATTTTAAAAGAGAACGTCCCAATGTAGATTTTCCGCAACCACTTTCACCAACCAATCCTAATGTCTCGCCCTTTTTTACTTCAAAAGAAACACCATCGACCGCTCGAACATCTCCGACATGCCTGGATAGTAATCCGGCTCGAATCGGGAAGAACTTTACGACATTTTTAGCTTCCAAAATAGTATTCTGGCTCACATCTGCCTCATTAACTTTTTATCAAATTGAAACACCCAACTTCATGACCTTTTTCAATGGTTTGAAGTTCGGGTATTTGTTGACGACATTGTTCAGTGACATTGGGACAACGATTTTGAAAATGACAGCCCATCGGTAATTCAGTCAATGACGGTACATTTCCCGGAATCGAGTATAGGCTATCGACTCGCTTTTTAATCTGCGGTATCGAAGCTACCAATCCATAAGTGTAGGGGTGCCTGGGATTACTGAAAATCGTTTTCGCGTCTGCTTTTTCGTATATCCGTCCGGCATACATCACCATAACATTGTCAGCAATTTCCGATAGGACACCCAAATCATGAGTAATAAATTGAATGGTCATATCCATGCGCTCCTGTAATTCCAGCATTAAATCTAAAATCTGAGCTTGAATTGTCACATCAAGAGCGGTCGTCGGTTCGTCGGCGATTAAAAACTGGGGATTACAGGATAGAGCCATCGCGATCATTGCTCGTTGGCGCATTCCGCCGGATAACTGATGAGGATAGTTGGCATATCGCTTACGCGGAGACGGAATTCCCACCGTATGTAACATTTCGATGGATATTTCTTTGGCTTCCGCTTTAGATGCTTGACTATGTTTGAAAATTTGTTCGTCCATCTGAAAACCAATTGTAAACACCGGATTAAGAGCAGTCATGGGCTCTTGAAAAATCATAGAGATTTGCTTTCCCCGGATTCCTAAAAACTGACTCTCGGTATAATTGGTTAATTCTTGATCGTTAAATAAAATGGATCCTTTCTCTATGCTTCCATTTTCTTCAAGCAGACCGATCAAAGCCAATGAGGTGACTGATTTGCCGCAGCCACTTTCGCCCACTATCCCTAATGTTTCGCCTTTGTTAACACAATATGAGACATCGTCAACGGCTTTTAACGGACCCAGTTTTGAAGAAAAACAGACTTGAAGGTTATTAATTGATAATAAAGGCTTTGACACAAATACCTCTGGTGACATCTTGGAGTGAACTAAAGCAATAAATGACTCATGCAAACCCAAACATGTTGAAGAAAAGATTTCAATTGTGATGGATTGATGAAGTTGACAACTTCCATAATCAGACCGTACGGCAGGTTAATATTTTAAATTTCTTGTTTTTTTAAGAAATCCTATTGCATAAGTGAGATAAAAGAAAACAAAAACTTACTTTGTCGCGGTTTATTAGTGCTCTGCCGTTTATTTTCTGTGACAAAAAACACGAAAATTGTGGAATGGTTCAGTGAGGCGCACCCGTCCCGCTGTTCGTATGGGCAACAAAACAGCTCATCCTGCCTGAAATTAAAAGCGTTGGCTTATGGGTAAAGACCGCTTTAGAGTGACAGTGTCGGATTAACTTAAAGCGACTTCGGTTTCATAAATCGTAGCAGCCAACAACGGGATCATCAGTTCATGATGCCCCGTAACGGAATAGCCTTTACCGCCTTTGAGAACCGGTCGATTAACAACGTTGATAGTCGGACGGTAATGTTGAATCATGTCAAAATTGGCGGTGGTGAAATCAAACACATGATAATTAAGATTGCGGGCGATCGACAATGCTTTCAGAAATACTTCAGGCATGATCACAGCGCTACCAAGATTGAGTATCACGCCACCGTCACCCAAGTGGGTTACGGTATTGGCGAAAATCCGGAAATCCCTTAAGGAGGCTTCTCCGATTGCGGCCCCGCTTGCTCCGGGATGCTGATGGACAATATCTGTTCCCAACGCGATGTGCAGCGTATAGGGAACTCCCAGCCGGAAGGCCTGTGCCAGCAAAGCCCTTTCCAAGTAAGGTGATTTTTCCTGAACCAACATCCAACCAATGGTCTCACCGAATCCCATATCTTGCTCTACGGCACGTTTGGCGGCTTTGTTAACGAACGAGGTTGTATCGTAAGCCATTCCGAATGAGCCGTCTTCCAGTTGAGAAACAACATCCTCGGAAGTGTGACCAAAGCGTGCCAGTTCGGTATCATGTATACCAGCCGCTCCGTTAGACGCAAAGTGGGTAATAAATCCTTTTTTAGCCAAATCAGCCAAAACGGGACTACATCCTGTTTTGATGACATGCCCTCCCAGCATAATAATGATAGGCTTGTTTTGTTTTTTGGCATTCACAACCGCTCGGGCGATTGCTTTTAGGTCATTGGCTTTTAAGACAGAAGGAAGACTGTTTAAGAATTGTTTGAAGGTCATTCCCGCTTGGGGGGGAGTCGCGATATCGTCAATATTGACTTTGGATTGCCGTTTGGTTGCCGAGTATGTCTTAATCGAAGAAAGGTCAAGCTCATGATATTTTGACATTGTTTTGATCCGTAATAAATGAAATTACAAATGGAATTCGGGATGATTGGTTGGTTTTAACCGAGATACTTTGTTTTTCCATCCATAAAAAAGAAAAATTTGTTTATTATCAAGTTTTTAATGACATTTTTTTTCCCAGCCGTTAGAGTGGCCCATTTATACAAAATTGGGAAACGACATCTCTTGAGGAAAAGATCAGTTACCCGCTGTGCATTCTGTACAACGATTGATAACAAAGAATAGCGAATGAGAGTGGAAATACCTTTATTCTCATCGCGATACGGACGAAACTCTATGAATAAAATTTTAACGATGACCGATAAACTCAGACCAGCCTATAAGATCGCTGATATCAATCTGGCGGAATATGGTCGCAAAGAAATGAAGCTGGCTGAGAAAGAGATGCCGGGATTGATGTCTTTGCGCGAGCGATATGCCGGTAAAAATCCTTTGGCTGGCGCAAAAATTATGGGAAGTCTCCATATGACCATCCAAACCGCCGTACTGATTGAAACATTGGTTTCGTTAGGGGCGGATGTGCGATGGGTGAGCTGTAATATCTTTTCAACTCAGGATCATGCCGCCGCGGCTGTCGTTGTCGGACCTGATGGCACGGTTAATAATCCGCAAGGGGTTCCTGTTTACGCATGGAAAGGGGAAACCTTAGAGGAGTATTGGTGGTGTACTGAACAGGCATTGATGTGGCCGGACGGTTCAGGACCCAGTTTAATTGTTGATGATGGTGGTGATGCGACGCTGCTGGTACATCGAGGCGTCCGATTTGAGGCGGAAGGCAGAGTTCCCGAATACGACCCAACACTACACTCGGAAGAGTATGGTGTGGTACTTGCTCTTTTAAAAGAAAAGTTGGCTGAATCCACCGATCGATGGACTAAGGCCGCCAAAGAGATCAAGGGAGTTAGTGAGGAAACGACGACCGGTGTTCATTTTCTTTATACTATGGAAGAAAAAGGCGAGTTGTTGTTTCCCGCAATCAATGTGAATGATTCGGTAACCAAAAGTAAATTTGATAATGTTTACGGGTGCCGACATTCTTTACCCGATGGTATTTGCCGAGCCAGTGATGTGATGATTGGTGGTAAAGTCGCTGTGGTCTGTGGTTTTGGTGAAGTTGGAAAAGGTTCCGCACAAGCGTTGCGCGGACAGGGTTGTCGAGTAATTGTAACCGAAATCGACCCGATTTGTGCTTTACAGGCGGCAATGGAAGGATACGAAGTAAAAAGATTGGAAGATGTCGTTGGGATTGCTGATATTTTTGTTACAGCCACAGGCAATAAAGACATTATCACCGCCGAGCATATGACCCATATGAAAGATAAGGCCATTGTCGGCAACATTGGTCATTTTGACAATGAAATAGATATGGCAGGGCTTAAGCAAGTACCCGGTATTCAAAAGAACAACATTAAACCTCAGTATGATGAATGGATTTTCCCAGATGGGCATAGTGTGATGATTTTGGCTGAAGGTCGATTGCTGAATCTCGGTTGTGCGACTGGTCATCCAAGTTTTGTGATGTCATCATCCTTTTCCAATCAGGTGCTGGCCCAGATAGAACTTCATCAGAATGCCGGTCAGTATGAAAAGAAAATTTACTTGTTACCGAAGAAGTTG
>CAZJUM010000024.1:0-19911 GCA_964549175.1 uncultured Pseudomonadota bacterium
GTCAAGTAAAAAATGAGCTTTTTTGCACTTTTTTAATAAGTTCTGAATAGATACGTTTTTTCAGACTAAACTAAGGCTCAATACCTATGCCTGTTATGGGCAAATGCGTTTTTTAAAATTGTATGTTAAGCGGAATTTTAGTTAGTGAAAGTTCTTGGCAATTCGTCAAAGAGTCTTGAATTTTTGACGATATCCAAAAGTGGACTTTTATTCCTGAACGAATTGTTCATAATCGCCAGGCTGAATGCGGTTTTCAGCTTGTTTCCGCTGTCATTGATGAATGCTTTCGGAGTGCGTTTAAACCACTTCTTGGGGAAGTATCCGGTTGATTGATTCATTATAAGCAATCGGCTCTTTAATTTTCTCAGAATACAGAGTAGTAGATAAGGTTAACGCTGTCCAGCATACTATGAATCGTTTCCGGAGAATGTGCTAATCGCTGAAACCATCAATGAACCAATATTTGTTCTATTTTATGAGGTCGTTTTATGACTGACAAATTTTCTGCCAATCCGCTGTACTTTATTTTTGGGAATCAATCATTTGAATTAAAAGCAGAAGTTAAAAAGATTGTCAATGAACTGCTTACAAGTGAAGAACAAGAACACTCGTTATTTAGATATAGCGCGAATGACTTTTTCGGTCAGGATAGAAAACGAGCAGCTCAAATATTGAGCGATTTTCGATCGACCTGTGAGACCATTTCGTTTTTTGCTTCAAAAACTGTGATTGTTTTGCAAGATGTGCAAGCAATACCTTCCCAAAAATCACCAATCGATACGCTGGAAACCAAGTTAAAAGAGATTAATCTGGTCAAGCTAAGCGGAGAGTTAAAAGATGAGTGGGTTGACGCGGACTCCCTGACCGAACAATTGGAAACCCATCACCACATTACAGGAAATCAAATTGTACGGGAAATTGAATGCTATCCGCAAAAAACATTCTATCTCAATTTGATTCCGGAGTTTCATAACCGGCTGATTTATCGGAAGAAAGGAAAAGGGCAGGACGCTTTAGAAATCGCGGAGTTTCTTAAAAGCAAGATAAAGGGTAAGTTGTTGTTCAATCGTCCGACATCTGAATCTCCAATTAGCCAGACCGACCATGCTGAACCCATTGCTGTTATCAAACACTGCGTTGAGTCTGTTCCGAGTCATGTTGTTTTAATCACCACCGCGAATATTAAGAATTTAAAAGAGGTGAATAAGGAGATCGGAGAATTATTACAGAAAAACGCAATTTCAATCAAAAAAACGATTTCATACGATAACTTTCGACCCATTTCCTGGGTAATCGGCCAAGTCAAGAATAAACAACTGGTAATCAATACACCAACAGCTGATTTACTCATTGAAGTTGCCGGTACTGACTTCAATATTTTGGATATGGAATTGGATAAATTATCAATTCTGTTGCCTGCCGGTACGGAAGTCACTCCCAAAGTGCTGATGAAATCGATCACTCAATCCAGACGATATACAATTTTTAGAGCAGCCGAGTTTCTTCTGAAAAGGGATTTGCGAAACGCTTTAGAATGTGTTGAACAGGTTGTCGGTGAAAATATTTCGGATGCCATCGGGCTGTTCAGTTTGATCGTTTCTCAATTTAGGAGAATCCTTCGAATATCCTGGCTGATGGAAGCTGGTTTTGTGGAGAAAACTATTGTTGATAAACTAAAACTAAATCCCTGGGCAGCAAGGCAGTCGATAAAAGCAACCGGGAATTTTACGATTCAAGAATTGGAGAATATTGTTGTGTATTTAGCAAAATTAGATCTTCAGATCAAATATGCCGCCAGAGATGTATTGGTTATTCTTGAAAATATCTGTTTCCAAATTTGCCAAGGGGCTCTGGTTTCTAAAAAGCCATTGAGTCGATCATGGACTCCTAAATAATATGATCGCTGAATCTCTCAAGCAAATAGCTATTGTCTATGACCGAGCAAGGCCGGCGATAAGCAGCCCCGTCTTGTTCCTTTCCCTATTTCTAGCGCCCTTTTTTCTTTACTACTCTGATGATTCTATGTGGTGGCATAAACAATTGCTTATCCAGGGATTAATATGCCTGCTCGGTTGCCTGGTGAAGTCTTGGAGATTTACAGCCGTAATTTGTTTGGGGCTCATTGTGTATCACAACATTACGTGGCTCATGACAGACCGTCAAATATCACAGGATTGTTTTAAGAACGCGGATCTTATAACAGGCACTATTCATTCAAGTTCTTATCAGTTAAAACGTTCAAATAGCCTAATTCGTGTTATGGTGTCCTGCCAGAAAAATAAGGTGAGAGTTCCCGTTATGCTGATTCAAACGGAACAGGGAAAAACGAAAAAAGCCTTCTATCGGGAAGGAGATCTAATCGAATTCAGCCGTTTTACGATTCGAAAAAGCAGTGGCCACTTATTAAGCCTGGTCGTTTCTAAAAAAACGGGTTGGTTTAATCTGAGTCGTAAGAATAATGTGCTGGGACGCAGTGCTTTATTAATATATATTCAAAACAAAGCAAGATATTATATGTCTCAGTTTCCTTCCACCATATTTCAAACCTTAGTGACAGCCGATAATTCACGACTGGGAAAAAAGTGGAAGACGCTTATCAAAGAGCTGGGCATCGCTCATCTTTTTGCCATTTCGGGAATGCATGTCGGAATAATATATTTGTGGGTTACTTATTCATTGCGGGTTCTTTTTTCTTATCCGCTTAAAGTGGTCAACAAAGGATACGCACTATTGGCATTTGATATCATTGCTCTGATGATCATCTATTTGTTTGTTGACCTTATCGGCATGCCAATTTCGGCTCGAAGAGCCTATACGATGCTGGTGTGGTGGGTTGCATTACGTTTTCTACTCGCTTGGCAACCGCTGTGGTATATTTTACTGGGGACGGCGGCTTTCGTGTTGGTTGGTCAACCGATGGCAATAAACCAGCTGTCGTTTCAACTCTCATTCCTCGCGGTCGCTGGCATTGTAATCATTATTCCTTATTTGCCTTTAAGAAACCATCACGATACAAAAATCAGGATGCTGAAAAGTGTTTTGTACTCATCATTTTTCATAAGCTGTTGGTTGTCATTAATAATGTTTCCTCTGATCAATCGGATTTTCCCATTTATTTTCCCACTCTCAATATTTGGAAATGTGTTTCATATATTTTATATGGGTTGGATTTATCTTCCTTTAAGCTTATTAGCGCTTTGTTATACAGTAATCAGCTATTTTCTCGGCGGGCTTCCGGGAGAATTTTACTTGTATTCACTGGTAAATGTCGCGGGAAAACTTTGGGGAGCGATGATGAATTTTAACGCTCAGCTGAACAATATGCTATTTTGGCAAGTTGACTGGAACTGGACCGCGTTTCGGATAGTTTTGTATTGGTTTGTTTTAGGAATGCTGTTATATGCCGGGGTACGATTGAAACTAATCAGGAAATCCATAAACTGAGAGGATTCGTTCGGTTACAAACCGAATTCTGTCGGTAGCTGATTAACCAGATCTTGTTCTTCGTTATTACTGCTGTGACTTTTTTCAATTACTCTTACCTGTTTCGAAATGATTGGTTCATGCTTCGTCGGAGTTCTCATGCCCGTTATTATCCACTGCTTTACTAGCAGTACAAAGGATAATTTCATCATCACGATGAGCTTTTATTTTGAGATCATTGTGGCCGGATGGGATTTTCACTTTCAACCAGTCGGGTTTTCTTAATTGGCTTCCGTTGATGTCAGAAATCCAACATCCTTTTGATTGGGTACCACGCCAGGCAAACGTCCGTAATGACGAGCACCAAAATATTTTTCATAATGCAAAATTGTTTGGTCCGATTCCTCGGAGAATCCGAAAATTGGTTGAGTAGCGCTAGTATCCATCATTTTTCCCTTTTAAAAAATGTGCGAAAAATACCCACTTGCAAATTAGTGCGGATGCACAAATAATTCTAAATATCCGATTTAACCAGTTGATAAATTGCCTTTTCGCGGTCAGTCAGACTTAATCCGCGGTCATAGGTCTTGTCTAAAAAATAATGATAAAAATCGTGTCGCAAGCTATCGCGGTTGGTGATGACAAACCATTGATTGCGGGTCCAGTTGAAAGGGGAATGATCTTCATTCCCCTTCTCTAAAATTCCCACCAGAGCTTCCGATTGATCGGCAATGATATCGAGGGATTGTCCGCCCAAAGTATATATTAACTTTTCTGACTCCGGGTGAATCACCTGCACATCAAACGTGAGAGGCATATCCCCCATCGCGATGTAACGGATGTCGACACCTCGCTCGACTGCTTGTTGTAAATATTGCTCCAGGTTTTTTCCGACATTGGGGAATAGTCTGAGGTATAGCTCTTTTTTTGCCGTTCGAATCATTTCAATGGCACGATCCAACGCCTCCCGGTAACCGAAGATCGTCCAGGTGTACTCGTACTCACTACCTCCGGAAGCTTCCTTGAGTTGCTGTTCCAATGAGGTAATGTTTCCTTCGAATTGGCTACGAAGTCTTTTGACCAGTTCATCAGGAGGTAAGGGAACATAATGCGCGTTTTCAACCTCTTGAACCAATCCTTTCTTGATCATGTTTCTTAATACATCATAAATGCGGGATCTGGATATTCCTGATAACTTGCTAAGTTGTGATCCGTTCACCGGATGATTTGCCACCAATGTCAGGTAACACGATACTT
Source organism: uncultured Pseudomonadota bacterium (assembly GCA_964549175.1). Classification (GTDB taxonomy): domain Bacteria; phylum SAR324; class SAR324; order XYD2-FULL-50-16; family XYD2-FULL-50-16; genus CAZJUM01. The sequence goes on from CAZJUM010000024.1 coordinate 4,681, forward strand.
CGTATTGGGAAAATCCCAGTTCTTTTAGTTTTTCAAGCGCACTCATAGTTCTTATCCGTTGCTACTTTAATAGCAACATAATATTCAAGAGCAAAACACCCCGTCAATAAAAATATGGCAAGTATGATTTATGGGGGTGGAAAGAGATTTGTTGAAAACGGCGGATTTTTAAGTTTTACCTTCGCAGTACTGTAATCCAGCGCCCAATATTGAGTAAGTTGGATAGTGCCGCGGCCACATAAGTGAGTGCGGCAGCTTTCAATATTCGGCGGGCAGCAAACTCATCTTCCTTTTGAATAAACTCACCTTTGAGCAATAGAGGAAGTGCTTTGTTGAAACTGGCATCAAATTCTAACGGGAATGTAATTAGGTGGACCAGAACACTGCTGAACATGCCGAAAAAACCTATCAGAAATAAGAGTATCGCGGGTGTTGGTACTCTTAAGACTAAAGTGGTAATCGGAATCAGTAAAATGGCGATTGATCCCAATCGCTCGAATTTACCGCTCAGTGTCGCAAGTCGGTATCTTAGTCGGAACCAGGGATTGTCCTCTTTTTGCTGGATCACATGCCCAATCTCGTGAGCGACAATCACCATGGTCGTTAATGATTTACCGTTAAAATAGGCGGGGCTAAGATTTAAGGATTGGTCATCCGGGTTAAAGTGATCACCGAGTGGTGTATCTTTCACTTTGACCGTTTCTAAACTCAGGAGAGATAGCAAGTGTCGGGCTAATTCCGCGCCGTTTCCGGGAAATCTCGGTGAGGGTTCGTCATACAGTTTAAAAATATATTTAACCCACCATTGAGGGACAAAAACTAACCCCATTATTAAGACAGGAATTAAGATATAAAGCATATCTTATACATTTCGTGTTTGCCACAACCAGGGGAGCTGTTCTTTTTGCTGTCGTTCAAAATGATGAATTTTATCCTCATATTGCAAGGTCCAGGCGATATCATCCATACCTTTTAGCATACAATCTTTGCGAAACGCGTCAACTTCGAATTGAAAAGACAGCCCCGCCGGAGTCAGCACTTGTTGTGATTCCAAATTTACGTTGAATTGAACCCCCTCATTGTCCCTGATTTCATTCATCAGGGTTTCCAATTCCATCGCATTCACTTTAATCGGTAAAATTCCATTTTTAAAACAATTGTTGTAAAAAATATCGGCAAAACCGGTGGAGATCAGGACGCGGAATCCATAATCTCGAATCGACCAAGGAGCATGCTCTCGTGATGAGCCACAACCAAAATTATCACCAGCGACCAAAATGGAAGCTCCTTTGAAAGCAGGTTGATTCAAGCAGAATTCAGGATTTTCACTGCCGTCAGCCAAATATCGCCAATCGTAAAAGAGGTGCTTTCCGAATCCGATTCGGCTGATTCCTTTTAGAAATTGTTTGGGAATGATTTGATCGGTATCGACATTTTTCATATCCAGAAGTGCCGCAATACCCTGGTGTTGGTTTAATGATTCCATAATTCCTCGTAAGTTATTGCCAATCGCTAATATCGACGAAATGCCCTTCAATCGCGGCGGCGGCGGCCATTTTAGGAGATACCAGATGGGTGCGGCTGTTTTTTCCCTGTCGTCCCACAAAATTTCGATTGGATGTTGACGCACAACGCTGACCAGGCTCTAACACATCATCATTCATCGCCAAACACATAGAACATCCGGCTTCTCGCCATTCAAATCCGGCATCTGAAAATATCTTATCTATTCCCTCTTTTTCAGCTTGGAACTTAACAGGCAATGAACCGGGAACGACAATTCCGATGACTGACGGGTTTATTGATTTTCCTTTGACGGTTTCAGCGGCAGTTCGTAAATCTTCGATCCGACTATTGGTGCATGATCCGATGAACGCATAATCGATTTTAACATCGCTGATCTTTACTCCGGCCGTTAACCCCATATAATCAAGAGCAGCCTGACAAGCATCCTTGGCGGTTTGATCAGTACAATCGGCGGGATTGGGAATGACACCCTCAATATCGATTACCTGCTCGGGAGAGGTCCCCCAGGTTACTTGAGGTTTTAATCGTGCCACATCAATTGTGAATTCGCTGTCAAATTGAGCATCCGAATCGGACACCATGGTTTTCCAGTATTCAACTGCTTGATCCCAATACTCCTCCCTGGGTGCGTTGGGGGTATTTTTAAGATAACGGAAAGTGGTTTCATCCGGAGCGATCATCCCCGCGCGAGCACCTCCCTCGATGGCCATATTGCAAAGGGTCATTCGAGCTTCCATGCTTAAACTTTGAACAGCCTCGCCCGTATATTCATAAACATAACCGGTCCCGCCCGCAGTTCCTGTTTTTCCGATAAGCGCCAGGGCCGCATCTTTGGCTGTCACATTTTCGGGTAATGCCCCCTTAAAGTTCACTCGCATGGTTTTGGATTTTTTTTGTTGCAAAGTTTGTGTTGCCATCACATGTTCTACTTCAGAAGTCCCGATTCCAAAGGCCAGCGCTCCAAAGGCACCGTGGGTTGCCGTATGGCTGTCTCCGCAAACAACCGTCATTCCGGGTTGAATAAATCCATTCTCCGGCGCGACGACATGGATGATCCCCTGATTCGGATGCTGTAAATTGAATAAAATAACATTGTTATCCTGGCAATTGGATTCGATGGTCTCGACTTGCTTTCTGGCGATCAGGTCTGCGATGGGTTGATTCCGGTTTCGGGTAGGGATGCTATGATCCATAGTGGCTACGATTTTTCCCGGATGTCTGAGTTTTCTGCTGGCCAGTTTCAACCCTTCGAAGGCTTGAGGACTGGTCACTTCATGAACAAGATGGCGATCAATATAAAGTATCGGAACCTTTCCTTCCTCTCCATGAACCAGATGAGAGTCCCAGATTTTTTCATAAAGCGTTTTTCCCATTTCAACCTCCTACAGAATAGAGTACCGGAACGATCACCTGAACTGGCATGTGGATTAGCATTATCTTAAACTATAAAAAATGGTTATTAATATGTAACTGTTCAGCTAATTTCTCTCTGGTGGCTCCATAGTCTCGAAGAGCTATGGAGCCACCGGGGGGTTAAAAAGCGGATTTTTTTGTTCCGTATGTGCTTAGAATCTATTTTTGTTTTTCAGCTGCGGTCAGTTCGCGAAAAACAAAAAGCCCTATAAAGGCTTTTTATCGTCCATTATAGTACCAAATCTCTGTAGACTGTCTAATGTAGGCGAATTAACAAAAATCCGTCAAAAACCTTGTCAAGTAAAAAATGAACTTCTTTGCACTTTTTTAAATAAATTCTGAACAGATACATTACTATTTACAAAAAAAACGAGGCCAATAGGACGAGCGAAAGCAGACGATATTGTGGCATTTATAGCGTTTTTTTATAGGCGGGAAACCCGGGTCGGTTGTCTCTGCTCCGGGCATGGGCGTTATTCCCGTATAGTATCCCCAATTCTGTTTATCCTTTGGCAGCTACATGGGCGATTAAGTCAACAATCTTGTTGGAATAGCCCCACTCGTTGTCATACCAGCTGATAACTTTGTGAAAGTTATCATTGAGACCGATTCCGGCTTTGGCATCAAAAATTGAGGTTCGAGCATCAGTCAAAAAATCTGTCGAAACCACCGCGTCTTCAGTATACGCTAAAATACCTTTCAGCTCGCCTTCAGAGGCGCTCTTCATAGCTTTCTTAATATCATCGTAAGAGGCTGATTTGTCCAAGCGCACCGTTAAGTCAATCACCGAAACATTCGGAGTCGGAACACGGAAAGCCATCCCGGTGAGCTTCCCATTCAGAGAAGGGATAACTTTTCCAACGGCTTTGGCCGCGCCAGTTGATGAAGGAATGATATTCTGATAAGCACCCCGACCACCACGCCAATCTTTTAAAGATGGGCTATCGCAAGTTTTTTGAGTAGCTGTTACCGCGTGTACGGTTGTCATCAGTCCCTCAATAATCCCCCAGTTCTCATGCAGTACCTTGGCAACAGGTGCCAAACAATTGGTTGTACATGAAGCATTGGAAATTACATTCATTGAAGATTGATAATCATTATGGTTGACGCCCATTACAAACATGGGAGCATCAGGGGAAGGGGCCGAAATTACCACTTTTTTAGCTCCGGCCTTTATATGCATTTCAGCTTTTTCAGTAACGGTAAACAAGCCAGTCGATTCGATTACGTAGTCCGCGCCAATAGCATCCCATTTTAAATCTTCGGGATTTCTTTCAGCGGATACAGGTATTTTTTGTCCGTCAACCAGCAAATAACCATTATCCACACTGACTTTGCCCGAAAACCTGCCATGAGTGGAATCGTATTTCAACATATACGCCATGTATTCAACATCAATCAAATCGTTAACTCCCATCACTTGGAAATCATCTCTTTCCATCATAACGCGAAATGCCAATCGGCCAATACGCCCAAATCCGTTAATGCCAACTTTAATTTTCATTGTTGTGCTCCAAAGTGTTATTTTGAATAATTCCTTATTCGTTGTTGTACATGCGTCCTAAACCAAGCCCTTATATCGCCCTCACGAACACCAGGCATAAAATGAAACCCCTTTCCGTACCGAGTGACAATCAAACGCTTAGGATTAGGCATAAAAGAGAAAAATATTACATTGCTAACAGGTGGTCATTGTAAGCAAGTATCATTTATTTAAGCTAGTCCAAATGATTAATCCTCCGGGAAAATATTCAGTTTTTTCTTAAAAAACCCGATCGCATCAATTTTCTATTTTCCAGTGTTACCGCTTAATCCTCTTTTTCTAATTAGCGTCAATATGCTTTCTTAGTGATAAAGTAGCAAATCGTTAATGAATTCGTCGATGTCAAAGCCGATCAGGAATCCTCCCATAGTTTGCTACTTGCGCTGTTGCCGGAATAGGTGAAGTATATTCTTGCCGTAATGCCTGATCGCGACAATGTCTTACTTTCCGAAGATGAAATCAGTGAGTTTATGGAGCGGGCGGAAGTTAATATAACCAAAGCCTGGTCGGTAACTATTGTCGTACGCGAATCTCACCCGGGGGATTTCTGAAATCGCCCCCTTTAATTTCAACAAAATCACACATTTCACGTAATCTTGAATATATGCGGGACTGCACTCGTTGCTCCAAGGTTTCAGTCTTCACAATTTCCGATTTTCCATCGGTATTGGTTTTTAAAACAGACCGTTCCTGATAAGTCGTATACTTGTTATCTGTATAGTTGGTTGTGAACACCGTTGTTTTTCTCATATTATAACGATTGGAGATAATCGTATCGAGAATATTGAGTTCCCACTCACTACCCCTGCCTTTCCCCAGTTCATCAATAACCAGTATTTCGATGGTATTGATTTTATCCAACACGTGCGACTCGGATAGTCCTTGATCATATCCGGTTTTAATTTCACTTAATAGCGAAGAAAATTCTTTGAATAAACAGGGGATGCCATAATTTAAAGTATAATCGCGAATCATTGTGCAAACCAATCGCGTTTTTCCAACACCAACGCCCCCCATAAACAATAGCCCTTGCCATTTCCCTTTTTGATAATTTTTAGGCAAGAACTTGGCTTGCACTAATGCTGTTTTCAATGTGGGATCAGGGGCTACTTCAAAGTTATCAAAGGTGACATCATAAAATTGACAAGGAATTTTCGCGATATTAAACAGACCGATTTTTCGTTCATTCGTTTGACATTCACATCGTGCTGCCATCTCGCGCTCAAGATCATCTCGGGAGAATACCCACCCCGTACCATCGCATATCTGACAAGTCAGAGAACACCGGGGACAATGAGCGGCTTGCGCATAGCTCCCGTGAGGGACCACGTCTATTTGGGTATCATGACAATGCTGACATCCGGTTTTTGTCGATTGGTTGGTCATTTTCCCAATTCCTTCTCAAAATGGTTTAAAACAATACGGAGATGAAGCTTCCTTGATATTCCCCCGGATTGTAGTCAGTTCGCGTAAAATAGAATATCAGGCGATGGTCACCTTTTAATCATAAAAAAACAATTTCAATCGCTAACCCGCTTTGAGGGTTGTTTTTTCAAAAGTTTGCCGATAGCATGACTTTTACCCCAACACAACAAATCAGTCCATACAATACAATTGATTTATCCGGGTTCACTCTTAACTAAAATCTTCCCAAAAATATTCTGCCCTGTTCTCAAGATGGAAAAAATTGTCATCGGCTCTGACCATGGTGGTTTTGCGTTGAAAGAAATTTTAATCAAGGCGTTGAAAAAAAGATCTTGCGAAGTAATTGATGTTGGCTGTTTTGATCAATCATTTGCTCATTATCCGGAAATCGGTCGATTAACGGCGGAGCATATTCTTTCAGGAAAATGCGAGCGCGGCATATTAATTTGCGGCACAGGAATTGGCATGTCAATCGCCGCCAATCGGTACTTAGGAATTCGAGCCACCCTGTGCCATGATCATTTGACCGCCAAATTGTCGAGAGAACACAACAATTCAAATATTCTTGTTTTAGGGGGCAGACTATTGGGAGATATCAAGGCCATTGATATTATGGACGCATGGCTGAATACCAAGTTTCAAGGAGATCGACACCAAACCCGCTTGGAAATGATAGATCAAATTACAAGTTAGAAGACCCAATCCTTTAATTACCATCACAATAATAACGGAACGATGCTATTGATCTTTCTGTTCGCGTTATTTTCATCTCCCCAATTTTACCATTTAATACTCTTGGGAAAAAGCAATGAAAAACTTAGAAACATTTGACAAAGAACTATATGAGGCTATTCAGGAGGAGGAGCATCGTCAAATTGATAAACTGGAATTAGTCGCATCTGAAAATATTGTGTCGTGTCGCGTGCGAGACGTGACCGGTTCGGTTTTAACGAACAAATATGCGGAAGGTTATCCCGGCAAACGGTACTACGGCGGTTGTGAACATGTTGATGTGACCGAAGAAATGGCAATTTCACGCGCTTGTGAGATTTTTGGGGCCGATCACGCCAATGTACAACCTCACTCCGGATCACAGGCCAACATGGCGGTTTACATGGCCCAGTTAAAACCAGGTGATGCTATTCTGGGTATGGACCTGGCCCATGGCGGTCATTTAACCCATGGGGCGCCCGTTAATTTTTCCGGTTTCATTTATCAGGCATTCCATTATGGCGTTCGCAAAGAAGACCAACGTATTGATTATGACCAGGTCAGGGATATGGCATTGAAACATAAGCCGAAAATGATTACGGTTGGGGCAAGCGCCTATCCTCGGTTCATTGATTTCAAAAAATTCCGAGAAATCGGCGATGAGGTTGGCGCGCTTATTATGGTTGATATGGCACATATTGCCGGACTGATTGCCGCGGGTGTTCACCATAATCCGGTTCCGCATGCGCAATACGTTACCACAACAACCCATAAAACATTAAGGGGGCCAAGAGGCGGAATGATCTTATGTCATAAAGATTACGCCAAAAAACTGGATTCAAGGATTTTCCCGGGAATTCAGGGCGGTCCGCTCTGCCATGTCATCGCGGGGAAAGCCGTCGCGTTCAAAGAAGCTCAAAGTGACACTTTCAAAAAATACGCGCAACAAGTCCTCGATAATGCTCAAACAATGTCTAAAGCTTTGATGACAAGGGGTTATCACTTAACAACCAATGGCACGGACAACCATTTGATGCTGGTTAATTTAACCAATAAGGGTATCACCGGAAAAGATGCACAGCTCGCGTTAGACAAAGCCAATATTACGGTAAATAAAAATACAATACCGTTCGAAACCAGAAGTCCATTCCTTACCAGTGGAATTCGCTTGGGGACCCCGGCTCTGACATCCAGAGGTTTTAAGGAAAGCGACATGGACACTGTGGTGGATTTTATTGATGAGGCATTACAAAACCACACCGATGATCGCAAACTCTCTGAAATTGCCAATAGGGTCAAGGAGTTTGCGTCCGCTTTCCCTGAATTCGATGATCAGTTTTGATTAAGACGCGAGCTACGCTGCAAAAGGTGGTCTTGAATACCAGAGCTTCTTTGACCGGTCTCAAGGCCGACCAGGAATGTACCTTGAAGAAGTATCGGTTACAAACCAAGATGATTCGCGGGGTGTGTTAAAACGGATGTGATAATGCAGGTAGTTAGTTAATTACCGGAGCGGAAGGATTTGTCAGGTCAATTAAATGTTCAGGATCTACCCCAAGGCTCTTTATAGCTTCCTTCCATTGTTTTTCATGTTCGGTTTTAAATACCAAATCCAAATCAAATTCACCCAACCACCAGGCACCTTCCTCAATCTCCTGTTCCAATTGCTGTTCCCCCCAACCCGAATATCCAATTCCGGTAAAGAAAATCCGCGGACCATTTTCCTTTCCCAGGACAGGAAACACATCCAGCGCGGAACTAAGATAAAATCGTTTGTGTACCTCAATCGTTGATTCTGCAACGAGTTCCGTGGAATGTATGAACCAGAGGAAGTCTGTCTGCACAGGCCCCCCGAAAAGAATGGGGATATCCCTGGGAATATGCTCTTCGATATTCACCAGTTTAAGCACGTCTTGTATCAGGGTATCTGTTGGCAGATTGATTATAAATCCCAATGATCCCGCCTTTTTTTGCTCTACCATCAAAATCACGGAATGGGAAAATATAGACTTTTCCAACGTGGGCATGGCGACCAGCAGTTTAGTTTTTTCGGCAATCATATTTCACCTCGATCGTGTAAATTTTTACCAGGCTTGATACACACTACCTTTACTATTGTATGCATACGGTCCTATTCCAAGACCCCAAAAATCGTCAAATTTACGGGCGCTAATGCCAGGTACTTCAGGGGTTAATCAGAAACTCTCCCGTGAATTCAGTAAAATGATTTCATTTTCTGAAAAATCGAGTGCCCTCTTTTGAGATGAAAACCCGTAAAATAAAAGTGTTCAGAGTTAAGGAAAAAATTTTCTGATGAGGCTGTCATAATGAAATATTTCCGATATAATAGCAAGAATATATTTTTTGATACGGAATCTGAAAAGTACTGCGGATTGGCCATCGCCGGATGATTCGGCAGGGACTTTCCGCTATCTCGTCGACAAAGGTCGATCCTCATGAGACAAAGAATTTACAAGGGCACAAATTCTCGCGAGAAAAATAAAAGCCGGAATTTGGCGATATAATTAACAGATTTTGCTTGATACCGTTTCATTTTACACGCATGATAACTCTTAGGTTTTATAGACAAATAGACCCCGTTTTAATTTTTATTATAATCAACAGGAAAAGATGGCAATCGAAAGAACTCTATCTATTATCAAACCGGATGGTGTTGAAAAGGGTGTGATTGGCGATATTCTAAAACGATTCGAAACAGCCGGACTTAAACTGGTGACATTGAGAATGATTCATCTCAGCAAAAAAGAGGCGGAAGGCTTTTATGTCGTTCACAAAGGACGTCCTTTTTTCGATGAGCTAACCACTTTCATGTCACGGGGACCAGTCGTCATCTCCGTATTGGAAGGCGATAACGCGATCAGCAAGAACAGGGAAATCATGGGGGCGACCAATCCGGCGGATGCGGATGCGGGAACAATCAGAAAAGACTTCGCGTTGACAGTCGGAGAAAACACGGTACATGGTTCAGACGGACCGGATACGGCAAAAGCGGAAATTGCCTATTTTTTTTCCGGAACTGAACTGCTAAATGATAAGACACTATAGTCCGCGTAAAATAAGACTTTTCGGTCTCACTATAGTCATAAATTTTTAATTTCGATTCAACATTGAGGTTCAGGTGATACTTCTCGATTTTCGGGCGCAATTCAATTCAACAATCCCCATTTGTGAAGGTTTTTTTGATCTTATGAAAAAAACCTTCGGATTCTACGCGATCTTATGTAACGAATTTTTATCCAATCTGGGCGCCGGGATTGAAAATCATACCTTGGATCAATTTTTACAAGATAAGATCCGGCCGCAATTATTTAACGTCGGCCATTGCAAAAATATCGAAACCATTAAAAGGCAATTTCTCGCGGAAAACATCAAGCTTGAGCAATTCATCAACGAAAACAATTATAAACAGGATTTTTTGAATGACCTAAATTCTTTGAAGAAGGTTTCTGATGCTGTATACGAGCTTCTGCAAAAACACTGGGAGTTATATAAGTACGAGAAGTCCAATGTAAACAACCAGGTACTCGTTTCATTTATTTTGGAAATTGATCGTGTCGGAATTGCTTGGGATGCTTATCTGGAAAAATATCTGGCTGTTTCCAGAATTCTGACCACCAAAAGCCAGGAAGTACAAAAACCCGGCTATAACTCTGTGGAAGTTAGCTACCATTTGCCTGAAACAACTGATCTCAATTTAAAGGCCGGAAGCCGTTTCATTGAATTTCTGCAATTGGCATTCGAAGTAATACTGAAAATTCACAATCAGAGTGACGCAGATGTTAACATCGAAATCTTGTCGCTGGACGCGACCAAACCCATCAATTGCGTTCTGAGAGTGCCCGAGCATTTGGCGGAAAGTTACAAACGATTTTTGAATTATCTGTCGGTTGATGTCCTTAAACGAGAAACCCTGGTTAAATTTGTACTTGAGGTTCTCAGACTGCAACAAGCCGCCGAGATCTCTAAAACCGCATTGACTCCAATCCAGAAAAAACTGGCCAAACAATTGAATCAGCTGCATCCGGAAGGCTACTTCTCAGTAAGTCAAGATAAAGACGAAGACAGTGTCAATATTTTAAGTTCGCTTTGCCAGGAAATGGAACAACTGGAAATCAATTTTAAAGAGCTTTTGTCCGGGTCCAATCAACGTCTGGTGCGAAATCGACTACAACCCGCGATTTCATCCTCTCAGCAACCGCCACAAGTTGGACAAAAGTCGGCAAAAGTCGCGTCAAAACCTGTGGGAAAAGCGATATCTGGCGGCAAGAATGAAGAAAAAGGAAAAGAAGAATCTACCCTGAAAATTGATGTCAAAAATAAAGAACATATCAATTTTTTGACATCGTACCGCGACTAATTTGGCTGCGGAGCGGAAGTTTATACCAGTTCCGCACTTTACTTTTTTCAAACGGATTGGGTTTCAGTTCCGGTCTGAAAACAGCATAGCTCACACGCACCTGTCATTCAAATTCGCGACCAGCCCGCAATCTCAGCATATGTTCTTTGCGTCACAATCAAATCATTTCCTGTTTAAAGGGTTATTTGACCTCACAAAAAAGCGTATTGAATATAACGCTCAAACCAATTAAAGCGTTTTGAAAAAAACTATTGCGATTGCTGCGGATTTGACTCGAACACAAAGTGATTATCCAAACTTCCGATTTGGCTTAAAAACGCGGTTTTATGGGGTTTAAAGAGGTTCCGCGGATGTTTGCCACCTTGATTATTGCTGAACCTTTTTAATAATTTCTTCCGGAATTTCTCGCACTGAACCGGATGCGCCGTATACCACCGGCCGATACTGGACCGGCGGGGACTCGCTTTCCCGTAATCGAACCACCATGATATAGGATCCTTGATTTAAGGCACTAATTATGAGCGGACCTTTGGCAATGGGTTGAAATGTTTCCGTATATAGACTGACATCCAGGAAATCACTCTCGGTTTCAACACCGATCCCAACCTTGGCTTGTTTATCGGTAACTTGAAAGCTAAACGCTTGATTCTCCCCCTTTCGAATTAATCGCTTGTCCATCGGTTTTCGCAGGTTGCCTACTTTTGTCGGAATTGTTGTTTTGATATGCAAGCTTCCGAGTTGATACGCTCCCGGGATTGGTTTGGTGATTATGGTATATCGACCCGCCGGCAGGTATTGCGTGAGTGACCGCTCTGCCTCATTGTTGCCCGCCTTGGTGGCCAGAATGGTGTCCTTGCTTACAATGTAGGTCACTCCAACGGCATCGGCAGCCACTTCAATTAAGGACGCTTGTTTCAGGTTAACACGCCATTGTTCGACTGTATTGTCAAGCGATGCCATACCTGTTGCCAAAACCATTGGATTAGATGAAATGGCGATATCTCCCAGCCTGCCGCGATTTGGGAGCTCTGTTTCACTTAACCATGCCTGTACAAATCCGGGAGGGTGTATAATTTCCAAAATTCCGGGTCCGTTTACACTGCTTGCGTCAAACCGATTACCTGAGCTGATATGACCGTTTTGATGCAGAAAATGACTGACTATGTCTTTACCATCCACAAAAAGGCTTTCTCCTTTGGGAATTTCTTCGACATCAAGAAATATCCTGCCGGATGTTGAAAAATAGTGTTCAAAGAGTCGGTTTAAGGCACTGAGTGCTTCCGGTGGCGGTTCGTGAAGTTGATCCCTTTTTTCAAGACGGAAGCTGGCGGAATTTTGACTGATATTAAAAATCACCAAAGAACCACCGGCAACTTCTATGGATTCGAAACGATTGGAGTCGGATGTCGTGACCAAGCGCATCGTTTCACCTTGCTTGATATAACTCGCTCCAAGTCCCTTCATTAGCACCAGATCCAGAATCTGAGCGTGATCACCGAGATGAAATCGTTGAGCCATTCCCGGTTGCAGAGCTTCCTCTATTCGGTCGATCCGATCAATATTGACATCATGCCCTAATTCTAAGGACTGCAATCTTAGTCGCACATTGGTTTGTTTGATGTCGGGATTGGTCAACCACATCTTCCCGGTGAAATCACCTTCACCTGAGGCTGTCGCCAAAGTTAGCGCCGACTGACGCTGCATGGCTTCCCAATTCAACGTGTCAGGAAGTTCCACACCTTCCTTAATCACGGTTCCGATTTCGGCTTCGGGTGATTCGATGGATACCAATATTAAATTGTCTTCCTGATTGGAAAAGGTATAGGAAACCGGAAATTGTCCCAAAGTCAAATTGACTTCATGATTAAATTCTATTCCGAAAGGTTCCACGAGTATCTTATTATCAGGTGAATCATCTTGCTCCACCACGACCCAGCCCTCTCCCTGATGAAATCCGATAGGTAAGCGATTGGCTGGCAAGCACTGCTGACCGATCAATCTGGCACAATAAAACATAGGTCGATTCCCGGATAAAGTGTAGCTATATTCATCTGGAGCTTTTATTTTAATGGCTGTGGTTTGATTGTAATTGATTTTGATTTCACCACCAAAACTGACATCCAGTTCCAAAGACTGTGCGGGGATGACTTGGGCATTAATTTCAATTTCATTATCATTGCCTTCAAAATTCCAGAACAGCAAATCGTATTCTGTATCTTTGCGCAGGGGGATTACCAATCGTTTATATCCTTCCGCGATCACCCGCTGATGATCCGTTAGGACCATTCCGATTTTGCCTTTGCCAAAGGCATTGAATCGTGTCACTCCTTCCTGATTGGAAGTCAATCCCATTTTCATCAGTTTTGATCCCGGGTTAACCTTGGTTTTGAATGGCACCACCCGTGTCGGCAGTTTTTCTTCCTTGCGTTGGGTCATTGTAACGGAAATGGCCCCACCCGATTGTCCGACACGCTTCAGCAATAGTTGAAATTTACCTTGATCCAGTATTTTTGAGATCAGGAAATTCCGGTCAACATCCCGATCATCATTTTCCGCAATTAATTCCCATTTCCCATCAGATAGTTCGCGTAACAATGATGCTTTAATATCGACAGCTCCCAGGCTTTGCAGTTCGATTAGAGCATCCGCGCCATTGCTTATTGTCAGCTTGCTCGGGAATTGATTAACCACTTGAGAAAGCCCTGGTGCCAATTGTTTTGGTGCGGCTACTCGCAGTTGATAGGCAGTTTGATCATCCACTTCAATACTTCGAATACGCAACTCATAATCTCCTTTCTCAAGATTCAATGAAGCGGAAGCGGCGTTCCGCTGCTGAATAAGGCGGACTTCCTGGCCTGTATCCGTGCGATGTATAGAGGCTCGGAATCCTTCAGTGAGTAAAAACTCCAATTTTAGATTGGCCGTTAAATTGAAGGTGTAGGTATCTTCGGTGCGTTGTTCGCTTTCTTCCCAGATATTTTTAGTGATTGAGTTGATTTCAATAGCATGGGGACCTTTTCCGAATACCTGGCTTTCTTTTTTATACGGGATTGATTGAGTAATCCATTTGCTTTCCGAAGATTCGGAGGCTAAACACACGGGGAAGGATTTTCCGAGATCCGGAGGCAAGCGACGAGCAATCATACCGGTTTCCACACCGGGCTCGGAATTGGTGATCAACCAGGTAGCTTTGGTATACCTGATTTGCTGGTCAGGGAGTTGAATACCGGCTTTTTTTGAATCGGGATTCGGCGTGTTAAACACTTCAGTGCTGAACCCATCCTCCGTCGGACTTACTTGATAGCGGATAAACTCAAGGGTGCCTAGTGATTTCGGATTGATAACCAATCGATCGTATCCCGGAAGATGATCATATGTGTGAGCGGCTTCGTTCAGGGTAATCGAGGTGCCTTGCCGGCTTGTTGCCGCGATACGGCGCATTCCCGCGGACGCCGTCGCCAATTCGGTTTCATTGGATCCGTCGGCGTTAAACTTAAACTGAGCCACGATGGAGGGGGAATTTTTAGCGATCAGAGAGGAAGGTATGAGAAACAAATACCCGAGAAATAATAGAAACGGTATCGAACGGTGCCGTGTTATCATGATGCCGGTGTCGCGGATTGTGGATGGGTTTGGGGATGACGAGAATGATTCAAGCACCCCTTGCGCAAAAATTCAACGGAAGCCTACTATAGTTGAATTAAAACCGTTGATCAACCAAATAAAAGCCGAAACTGCAGCCTGATGGAATTTCATGACGAAGGAGCTCAGGAACGAGTGCTCCGTCCCTGATTTCTGCGTTCGGAAGTGTACTGATTAGGCTCCTTCAAGCCAGGTTTGATAAAACTCTGGATTAAATCCAATGATTATATTTTGATCCGCGAGAAAGGCGGGGGCTCTTAAATTGCCACTGGGTCCCATGATATGTTTGATGATGGACTCCCGATCATCCTTTTTCGGATCCCAGGTCGATACTTTTTTGCCCCTTGCGGTAACAATGGATTGTGCGGATTTAACCAGTTCCCAGGCTGCCGCTTCATCAAATCGAACTTTTCTGGCATCAACAATCTTATCGATGACGATTTTTTTAGTGTCAAGAACCTCTTGAGCATTCAGGCAGGATTTTCATCCCTTTCTCAAGTACGCCCATTGGATTTGCATGCGTGCCTCGCTTCAATAATTGTATCTATTCAGAACTTATTAAAAAAGTGCAAAAAAGTTCATTTTTTACTTG
>CAZJUM010000025.1:0-19574 GCA_964549175.1 uncultured Pseudomonadota bacterium
AAAGGGATATTGCTGCTTAACTTTTTTGAACACAACATTTGACTATATCTCTCCTTTAATCCCGTTTTTCTCTCCGAATCAGACGTCTCCCGCCATCCATCAACGCTTTCATCGCTCTGGGAAAGCAATTAGCTTTTATCTGATTATGTACAATTCGCAAGCTCATTTCTTTGATCACCCCCTGTCATTCCCGCGAAAGTGGGAATCTAACAATAAAAGCCTAAGAAACCAAATGCTTTTCCGGATGCCCGCATCCGCGGGGATAACAGGCATTATTGGCAAATTAGAATGTTAATAGTACATAATCAGGAACTTTTAAATAACCACTTTTCGAATCGCCAAATTGTCAGCGAGGTCACTGCCCTGATTCACGAGCAAAAAGGAAAATCCCGCTGACATCCTTTAAGACAAAAACCAATCATTAACAGAGGGAGCATTGATGAGAAAGAATTCGCTTTTTGCTGTCAAGCGCCTAATTGTTTAACAAGCATCTCAAAAGGAGCAAAAGTGCGTGCCAGCAGTTCTGAACGTGAGTTTTGGACACCGGAATCGCTTGTCATTTACGGTTGAATGGTATAATTTCACGAATTGTTGTGATACAAACTGAGCCCTTCTTACTATTGTCTCTCTGCAAAAACCTCAAGAAATTTTTCATGGATTGATGAATGGATAAAATCGCGATCATTGGGATGTCATGTCTTTTTCCCGGAGCGGTGACTCCAAGTCACTTGATGCGGAATCTATTGGACAAAAAGGATCTTACTTCATTGATCTCAAAAGGAAAACTACAAGCTGATCCGGACTTTTTCTTTGCCGACAAAAAAGGCATCCCTGACAAATTTTATTATAAAAGAGGCGGCTATATCAATGATTTTATATTTGATCCGAATGGTTATGCTATTTCTAAGGATGAGTTAATCCAATTGGATGATCTGCATCATTGGTCACTTCATGTCGCTAAGGAAGCCATTAAGGATGCCGGTTATGAGCATAAAAATAACGATCTCGCGAATTGTGGGGTGGTTCTGGGAAATCTTTCCTTCCCCACTCAATCCTCAAACTCACTTTTTTTGCCCATCTACCACCAAGCAATTGATGATGCTGTCACAGAATTATCCGTCATAAATCCAATCCCACTGACCGATACCTCAAATTTTAAATCCAGCGTCCCTGATAACGCGAGGATTTCCGGATACCCCAGCCAATTGATATCCAAGGCATTATCTCTGTCCGGAACCGCTTTATCACTGGACGCGGCATGCGCGACATCGCTCTATGCCATCAAATTTGCGAGCGACTACCTATTGTCGGGTAAAACTGATTTGATGTTAGCCGGAGCGGTTAGTGCTGCGGATCCTTTTTTTATCAATATGGGATTCTCTATTTTCCAGGCATATCCGGAAACTGGCAGAAGTTGCCCTTTGGATCAAAACACACAAGGTTTGGTGTCTGGTGAGGGTGCCGCCATGATTATGCTGAAACGCTATTCGGATGCGATTGAGGATCATGATAAAATATATGCCGTTATTGACGGAATCGGTTTGTCGAATGATGGCAAAGGCAAATTTGTGTTGGTTCCTAATACGAAAGGTCAACAACTCGCGATGAAAAGGACCTATGAAAAAATAACCACCACACCGGATCAAGTTCAGTATTTAGAGTGTCACGCGACTGGAACACCGCTTGGAGACAGCACAGAGCTAGTCAGCATTGACTCAATTTGGGGCAATCATGATCAATCACCATTATTCGGGTCAGTAAAGCCCAATTTTGGTCATTTGTTAACCGTGGCGGGAATGGCTGGTTTATTGAAGATCGTACTGGGAATGAATCAAAATACAATCCCGGCTACGATTGGTGTCAAAGACCCGGTCTCCTCTCCTCGGGGCGTGGTTTCGCCTGAGAAAATCGTACGAAACGCGATTCAGTGGCCGACTCGAAATGACACTAAAATAGCCGCCATCAACGCTTTTGGTTTCGGCGGGGCCAACGCGCATATGGTTGTTCACCATCAAGAACAATGGCGCGGCGAAAACATAAAATCCACGCCAACAAAAAATGACGCGAATTGCAAAATGGCGATTATTGGTATGGAGGCAATTTTTGGAGCGGGGAAAAACTTAAGTGAATTATGCAATAATATTTATTCCGGAAACACTCAGCGCCGAAAGATACCTGAAAACCGCCGGAAAAGTATACAGAACCAAAAAGACGCTTTGAATGCTTACCCTGTCAAAGATCAGAAAACCCTTTATGGCGCTTATCTGGACGAGTTCGAGATGGATTTCGCTCATTTCAAAATTCCTCCGAACGACATTGAAACGCTGTTGCCGCAACAACTATTGATTTTAAAATCAGCGGACAATGCTATTGCCGACGCGGGATTAAGATCAGGGCAGAATGTTGGTGTGATTGTGGCAATGGAAGCCGATCAATCACTGCACCAATTTCGAGGACGGATTGATTTGCCATACAGGATTCAAAACGCTTTGAATAAAGCGGGCGTCACTTTATCAACAGACAAGCAGACAGAGTTGCATAAACTTCTGAAAGACAGCATCCATAACTCAGTGGATCTAAATGAATTTACGAGCTACATCGGTAATATTATGGCCAGCCGAGTATCGTCCTTATGGGATTTTACAGGCCCGGCGTTTACGGTGTCAGCCGAACAAAGTTCATTTTTTCGAGCGCTGGAACTTGCTCAATTAATGTTACAAGCCGATGAAGTCGATGCCATGGTTGTTGGCGCGATCGATTTGGCGGGAAGTGCCGAAGAAATCATGTTGCGCCAAAAACACCAGGGGCCTGCCGATGTCCGGGCCAGTACTTCGGTCTTCAATGGTAAAAGCGCCGGATGGAACATCGGTGAAGGTGCCGGGGTCCTTGTTTTAAAAAAGGTTGAACGGACAACCCAATCCCGCGACCAGATATACGCAACCATCGATGCCTTGGTAATTCAGCAATCAGAATCCATCCGGGAAATCCCAAAAGTCTGTCATAAGTCATTGGATATCGCGGAGTGCGAACCCAATGATATTGGTTATATTGAGCTTAATGATAGTCTCAAGGCCAGTGAAGCGCATATTCAGGCGTTATCCGAAACATACTCTGCGGGTGAATTTGATCGCGCCCTCGGCAGCACGGCATCTAATTTCGGCCATATGATCGCGGCCTCAGGTGCCGCCGCGCTAATCAAAGCGACACTTTGTCTGCATCATCGATTTTTCCCGGCAATACCTGACTGCGACTCTTTAAATCATCCCGCGATTTCCAAAAATTCACAACTTTATATTCCGGACCAATCCCATGCCTGGGTTCTCACTGATCAAACCACACGAAAAGCTTGTATCAGCAGCCTGGATGAACACAACACCTATGCGCACCTCATTCTTTCAGAAGCCCCGCCACCCCAAAAACGTCACACTCCTGCTTTTGAACAGTCTCCGGCACAACTCTTTACCCTTAAAGCGGATAGTCAACAAGGACTTCAAACGAACTGTACACCCCTTCGTGATCAAGTTCAGAAAAACAATAATACTAAAAATCTGGCGTCCGAATGGATTTCAGAAGAATTGCAGAAAGAAAATCAATCATGTACCTTGTCACCGCCGGGGGCTGATTCAAAAACACGGAAAAGTATTAAACTTGGCGGATCCAGCATATCAGGCGCGATTCTATCAAGTGGGGTTCAGGATATTATAAAAAGAATAGACGCGGCAAAAAAGCCGATATCAGAACAAAAATTTGAACAGGTTGTTCAGCCAACGCCACAAATAAATAAGGTGATTGATCAAAGGGAAAATACCAATATTGAAGAATTAATAAACCTCAATAATATTTTTACTCATCGCCAATCCAAATTAAGCCAGACACACTCTGCTTTTTTGCGCCACAGGCGAAAAACACTCGACTATTTAACCGATGCTATCTGTACTCAAATATCGAATTCCGCGGGCAATTCCATATCTATTCCTGATAAAGCGGATTCGATTCAATCAAAACAAGCCATTCCGATTCAAACCATTAATCATCCCGTCACTCGGATAAAACGCCCTGATATTGTTTGGGATGAAGCTGATTTGCTTGAGTTTGCCCAGGGCAATATCGCCAATGTGTTCGGTGAGGATTATCAAATAATCGATAGCTATAATTGTCGAGTGAGACTTCCGATGCCTCCATACTTACTGGTCAGTCGCGTCACTCAGATCGATGCCAAAGTCGGTCAGTATAAGCCTTCGTCCATTACAACCGAATATGACATTCCCCATAACGCCTGGTTTTGTGTTGATGGGCAGATACCCTGGGCGGTCGCTGTGGAGTCCGGTCAATGCGATCTATTACTCATCAGTTATATGGGAATCGATTTTCAATGCCGGGGCAATCGGATGTATCGACTTCTCGACTGCACTTTAACATTTGTTGACCGCATGCCAATGGAAGACGAGGTCCTGCGATACGAAATTAAAATCGACTCCTTTGCCAATCAAGGTGATACCCTGCTTTTTTTCTTTCAATATGATTGCTTTGTTGGTGATCGACTTACCTTAAAAATGCGCGGGGGATGCGCCGGCTTCTTCACTCCGGAAGAGCTATCGAAGGGAAAAGGTGTTATTTTATCCCAAAAAGAACAGAAGGAACGCTCGAAAGTGAAAAAAAGTTCTTTCCGACCATTATTGAGCTGCAACAAATCAAGTTTTAATCGGGATGAGTTAGTCGCTGTCACCAGAGGTGAATTAGCTCGCTGTTTCGGGCGGCAATATCAACCAGCCACACAGAACCCGTCACTGAGATTTTCTGCCGAACAAATTTTAATGCATGATCGAATTGCTTCCGTAAATATAAATGGCGGACTTTGGGGACTCGGTGAAGTGATCTCAGAAAAAGACTTGGCGCCCGACCACTGGTATTTCCCATGCCATTTTAAAGATGACCAGGTATTGGCCGGTAGCCTCATGGCCGAAGGATGTGTTCAATTACTTCAATTTTACTTAATTTATATTGGACTCCACACCAAAACTAAAAATGCCAGATTCCAACCCATTCGAAATCTCCCAAATGTCGTAAAATGCCGTGGTCAGGTAACTCAAACAGATAAGCGATTAACATATAAGCTGGAAATAACGGAAATAGGTTTACAACCATTTCCGTATGCCAAAGGTAACGTTGATATTATATTAAGAGACAGAGTCGTCGTCAGTTTTACTGATGTCGGAGTCGAATTGGTGGAAAAAGAAATCGAACCGAATAACCAAGTAACAAAATAGTGCTTTGATATCATTTGACATAAATTCATTAAGAAGCCCAAAAGGATTCAATGACCGAATCAAATTTATTAGCCATCCCAAACAAAATTAAGGGACCGCAACAGCAGTGGCGAGGGGATAAAACGTCTATTGTTTTCGATCCGGAGCAAATAAAAGCAGCCATTTTGCGATTGGACCGTCCTTGCTTTGTACTCAAAGAGGGGGAGAACGTCGGAGTGACCAATCTCGGAACGCTTGGCGAATCGGGGCGGCCAGATGCGGCGCCTTATAATCCCGTTCCCAGCGCGTTCCCTTTAACTCCGGCTCAACTGGGAAACGCTGGTTTTAAGCGAGATTACGGATTAACTTACGCCTATATTGCCGGATCAATGGCCAATGGTATTTCATCCGAACAAATGGTTATTGAACTTGGGAAAGCAGGGTGTTTGGCATCCTTTGGATCAGGAGGACTAATCCCTTCCCGTATCGAAAAAGCGATTCAAACCATTCAACAAGCTCTGCCCGAAGGACCTTACGCGTTCAATTTAATTCATAGTCCGTTTGAACAAGCTTTGGAAAAAAAGGCTGTTGAATTGTATCTCAAATATCAAGTCCCCGTCATCGAAGCCTCCGCTTACATCAATTTGACACCACATGTGGTTTACTATCGCTTGGCCGGTATACAACGGGGATCAGAAAATCAAGTCACGATCAAAAATCGCGTCATAGCAAAAGTGTCACGCCGAGAGGTTGCGGAAAAATTTATGAGCCCCGCTCCGGAAGCTATTGTCAACCAACTTTTAAAGCAAGGATTGATTATATCGGATCAGGCGGAGTTGAGCCGACATATTCCCATGGCTGATGACATTACCGTTGAGGCTGATTCCGGAGGACACACCGACAATCGTCCTTTGGTTTCGTTATTTCCGTCAATTCGAGCGCTTCGTGATGAACTTCAGGAAAAATTCCAATATGAATCATCGATTCGCGTGGGTGCGGCAGGTGGAATTAGCACTCCCGAATCCGCTTTGGCGGCGTTTATGATGGGAGCCGCCTATGTAATGACCGGTTCAGTCAATCAAGTATGCGTTGAATCAGGTACCTCAAATCATGTGAAAACCATCTTATCCCGGGCGGGAATGGCCGATGTAATGATGGCTCCGGCATCAGACATGTTTGAAATGGGAGTTAAACTGCAAGTACTGAAACGAGGAACACTCTTTCCGATGAGGGGACAAAAACTGTCGGATATATATCAGGCATACGGTTCTATCGATGAAATCCCCCCACAGGAAAAACAAAAATTGGAAAAGCAAATCTTCCGCGCTGATCTGGATCAAATTTGGCAGGAAACTGTCCGTTTTTTCAGCGAAAGGGATCCCTCACAAATCGACAAAGCCAATCAAAACCCAAAGAAAAAAATGGCTCTTATATTTCGCTGGTATTTGGGACTGTCCTCGCGTTGGGCCAATCGCGGCAAAAGCGGACGGGAAATGGATTATCAGATCTGGTGCGGACCGAGTATGGGCGCCTTCAACGATTGGGTTCGAGGCACTTATCTGGAATCAGTTCAAAATCGTAAAGCGGCAACCATTGCCAAACAGATATTAACAGGGGCAGCCTATCTATATCGCGTCAGATTATTGTCCTCACAAAATGTTTTATTTCCCACGGCATTCAATCAATACCGACCGGAGGAAATCTAACACTGACAACAGAGCCCACTGCCTTTTAGGGAAACATGGGTCGGAAGATCAGACGGAAGCGAATAACGTCATCCCCGCGCAGGCGGGGATCTGTCAATTTAACATCCTCAGACCTT
The DNA here is from genome assembly GCA_964549175.1 of uncultured Pseudomonadota bacterium. GTDB lineage: Bacteria > SAR324 > SAR324 > XYD2-FULL-50-16 > XYD2-FULL-50-16 > CAZJUM01. The sequence continues at coordinate 7,069 of CAZJUM010000025.1, forward strand.
TTGTTACTGCACGTCATCCCCATGCAGGCGGGGATCTGGTTTATGGTCAGCTGGGCGATGGCAGCACAAGCAATCGATACACACCGGGATCCGTTATTCCTCTGGTAAGCGACGATTGACAGGCTCTTATCCGCCTACTGAACGCTGAAATTACGGAGAATTCCCGTCTCCCTTTGGGGGGCGGGAAGAAGCGGAGGAACCGGAAATGCTCATATCTTTGGAGGGGATGCCTTCGGCCCCGTTTTATTACATTAAACCAGGACCTTTTGTTAGATAGTGATTTGTAAAGCTCACCACGGCATTGAAAATGGTCTTAACAGACAAGTTTTCATAAGAATATTACCAGCCGCGAAGGACATTTCCGGAGAAGCTAATCTTGGTGGAGAGTACGCATATATTCGGGCAATCGGCGATAACGCTTAAGGAGCTCCCGATTAGGCCGACCCGGATCGATTATGGTCAAACCATCAAGGAGGCAAAGAGATGTTAATGGTGATCCGTTTATCAGTATTCACTTGCCGGAGTACGCTTCCGATGTTGCCGGATCAAGTCCTTCAGCTTGGTTATCGCGCGATGTGTCAGTCTTTTGGCACCGCCCACAGTTTATCCGACGGAAATTGTAAATGTAGTGATTGACCAATACTCATATCAGCGGATTGCCCGGCATAATCATATATTTCAAATATGGTGTCACCCAATGACACTTTGAGGCGGTGATAGCTACCGAAAAATACTTTTTCCGTTAACTTCCCTTCCGTCGTATTTCCCCGATCCTGAACACCAATCAAAATTTGGCTTGGCCGGATTGTCATGATGACGTTTCCTTCCGGTGAACGCTCGATATTGGGTGGGTTATAGTTAAAGCTGCCGATACTTGTTTCTATTTGATTCCCTTGTCGTTTTCCCTCAATAAAATTGACACCGCCCGAAAATCGAGAGGCCCACTCCGATACCGGATTTCTGAATAGGACATCGGGAGGATCAAATTGAATTAGTTTTCCCTCATTCATCAACGCGATTTGGTCAGCCAGCAATACGGCTTCTTCCTGATCATGGGTAACGAGTATAGTGGTCACACCGACGCGATTTTGAATGGATAGTATTAACTCCCTCATTTCGTCGCGTAAATGAGCGTCCAGGTTACTCAGGGGTTCATCCAGCAGCAATACTTTGGGTTGAACAATTAAAGCCCGGGCGAGCGTCACGCGCTGTTGTTGTCCTCCGGAGAGTTGTTTGGGGTATCGATCAGCGATGTTAGGCAATTTAACCAGTTTCAGGATTTCCTCAACTTTTTTTTGGATATCGGCCTTTGGTGTTTTTCTCATTTTGAGACCAAATCCCACATTGTCTCCGACGCTCATATAAGGAAACAACAGGTGATCTTGAAACACCATGACGGCCTCTCTTTTTTCAATGGGACGTCCGATGACGCTGGCATGATCGAATCTGATGTCTCCTTCACTTGGCCGTTCCTGCCCCGTGATCATTTTCAGGGTAGTCGTTTTACCACAACCGGATGGTCCCAGGCAAACTACCAATTGGCCAGACGGAATGTCCAGATTAAGTTGATCAATGGCGGGATGTGTCATTCCGGGATAAACTTTGGTCAAATTATCGATTTTTACGCGGGTCATTAGGCAAAACTCCCCAAGCTATGTTTTCCGGATAGATATTTTGAATTAATCAGTAAAATAGCCATTGCCGGCGCTATATAAACTAAAGACATGGCTGCCGTAACCGAGTTGTTGCCGCCGGTCGCCGTGGAGAATAATAAAATCGGCAGTGTTACCACTCGGCCACCACCCACCAGAAAAGTTAGGATATATTGGGACCACGAGACCAAAAAGGCAAACAACGCGGCCACCATGATACCCGGCAGGATTGCCGGAAATGTGAGGTAAATAAAAGTCTTGGTAGCGCTGGCACCCAGGGTGCGGGCCTGGCTTTCGAAATCAGGATTGTAGTTGGCGAATACCCCCATCAGCGAAAGAACAACATAGGGCAATACCGGCACCAAGTGAACCAATGAGACCCCAATAATGCTTCCGGATAGCCCCCAACGGATGAAGTTAATATTCAATCCCAGGGCGAACGCGAGCGCGGGTACAATTGTCGGAGCGATAATAATAAACTCGACAACGCGTTTTCCGCGAAATTGATAAAGCCCCAGTGCTCTGGCCATGGGCAACCCGATAATTACAGAGATGATAGTCACGATAATACCAATAAACAAACTGAGCCACATCGCTTCCATGATAGGGGATGAAATAAAAGCGGATAAGTGATCCCAGAGGGTCGCGTCATCCATTCGGGAAAAAAGACGCAAGCGTTCCCAAGCCTTTAAACTCCAGGTTTTAGGGATGATCCGCGGGTAAAACCAGCGGAAGGCGAACGCATTAATAAAAAAGGCAGCAATCGGCAGTAACGTGATGATACTCATCGATATCACCGCGATATACAGCCAAAGGCGACATGCCTTTTCCCGCCGCCGCGCACGTTGTAATATTTCAGTTGATTGAGTCATCGTGCTTTTTTTTGTTTGAAGAGTAATCGCGTGTAAACCATTATCAGGATTATAATTAAAAGCGCAATGATCATACTCATGGCCATCCCTTCGGCACGTGAGTTGAGATCAGGATCCTGAAAAAACTCCAATGTTAAAACCGGTAGCATGGCCGGATATCTAGCGCCTAATAACTTAGGCACTTCAAACGTTCCGAATGTAAACGCGAATACGATCACGGATGAGGAAAGAACAGCCGGCGTAATCATCGGAAGTGTCACGTGGTAAAAACATTGCCAACGATTGGCTCCCAATACTTGAGCGGCTGCTTCATAATCGTCCGCCGAGGTTTGCAGCACTGCCAAAATGATAATACCGAAGAAAGGAATCTCCTTCCAGATATAGGCCGCCATTATCCCAATACCCCATGGATCATTGACTAAAGCGGGAAATTGGGAGGGCATATCAATTAAATTCATCGCCGCGGCAATGCGCGCGAACAGCCCGCTTTGCGACAACAAAAGCATGATCCCGATAGCGGAGACAATGTGGGGTACCGGTAGGCTCAATTGGAATATAAAATTGACAAGGCGCTTTCCGATAAATGTGTTTCTCAACAATGAAGCGCCGGCAATGGCACACACAAGTGAAATAAAAGTGGACACAAGGCTGATCCACAGTGTTAGAGCGAGTCCGGGCCAAAAATACCTCGCGTATTCCGCTTTGGTTAATATATTGATGTATGCTGACAGTGTGAAATCGAATTTGCCAATTCCCGGTTGATAACCAAAGCTTTGTAATAAACCGTACCCCAGACTACCATAAAATAAGACAACCAAAACCAGCAGCGTTGGCCCGATCATAAGCGGAATTCGCCATCGTCCCCAATTCATTGAATTTCCCTTAACTCACTTGTTGTGATTTCCGGTTATGGCATTTTTTATACGCATTGAAGCCGATGTCATCACGAACGGGCCAGAGTCAAAAGCGACAAACTCCGTCACCTTGTTTAAAGATCGCCACCTCTTTTCACTTCCGTGAATGACCATTCCTGTAATGCTAAATAAGATCAGTGTGCTGAACTCGCAGGGGGGAATCATCAATTGATCACTTAACCCATCCGACAATACCAAAGTTTATTGCTTTATGATTGGGATGCTATTTCACCAGAACCTTATTTTTCCAATCTTTCTCGATCAAAAACTGGTATTCCGCGGCAATATCCGACACCAAAGCATTGGCCATAATTTTTGGATCCTCAGCTGCCGTTCCAAAATTCGCTTTGGCTTCTTCAATAGCCGCTTTACCATCACTTGTATTAACTCGCGCGGTGCTGATTCCCCAGCCGCAGCAAAAACCGTTTTGGGGCTGAACTTGTTTGGATTGAAGGATCGGATCCAAAATCTCATTGGCGGTGACCAACGCGGCTGCTAAATTAGGAGAATTATACGGAATCGCGACATAATTAAAGTCGGCGATCATATATTGATAAAAGGCAAATCCTTTCGCTGTCGGAGGGACTATGCCCGAGTTGATATAGACGGCCGCGCCGGATGGAGAATGTGAAAATCCGTAATATACCTCGCTATTGGCAAACAGACTCATTAAGTCAGCTTCCGATTTTGGGTAAGTTTTTCCTTTGCGCCAGAGGTAGGGTTCCCATTCGTTTAACATTTTCCACACCTTGGGGGCCCATTTGTCATACAACGCTTTGTTAAATTGACCCACCCATTGTTGTTGTGAGCCACTCAACTCAAACATCAATTGTTTTACAAACCGAGTTCCCATAAAGGCGCCCGGACCCGGCGCGATATAGGTAAATTTGCCCGGATTTTTCTTAATCCATTTTCCCAACTCGGCATAACTTCGAGGGAGACCTGACTCGTCAATTCGAGCCGTATCATAAAGAAAATGAAATTGAGCGCTGGACCAAGGGCTTTCAAATCCATTAACAGGGTGTCCGAAATCGAGGTTTACAGCGGGGTTATCCCAATCAACCAGTTTGGCGTTGGGTATCGCCTTCGACCAGGGACCATAAAGCAGATTGGCCTGTCGCAGTGAAAAGAAGTTTTCTCCGTTAATCCAGATCAGGTCGACTTTTCCCTCACCGATGCCAACTCCCGCCTTTTTTTCCGAGATCACCTGGTTGACCACATCCGCGGTATCGGCAACAGGAACTCGATTCAATTTGACGCCATATTTTCTCTTCAATACAGGACCGCAAAAATCATCCACAAAATTATTGACGGAGTCTGATCCCCCCCAGATGTACCAGTTAACTATTTGCCCTTTGGCCTTTCGTAACACTTCATCCCAGTCGCCAAATCCGGGAAGCTTTTGAGAATCAGCAAAACCCGTCACAGAAACAATCGAAATCAATAACACCAACAAAAGCTTGCGCATGATAACTCCCTTCTCCTGTTTCATCCTGTTAAACCATACTCTCGTTTGACTTTGCTCGGTGAAATATAGCATTCTGAATTTCGGGAATATACCAAAGAAATCAAAATGTCCATCCGTTTTTTTATTTCATGCTTTTGATGTTCACGGGTTTCAATTAAAGAAAACCGCATGCGCGATCTTACACGGTCTCCGCTTTCTCATTGCCAGCCGCGACGGAATTTCTTTTTTCAACCCTGGTCGCGCGCGATTCGTACATGAGAGTTATTCAGTGTATCGAAGCCGGGTGATTTGCCAATAATAATTACTTTTCTCACTGACGATTATGGAAATCCGGATCAAAGATTTTGATATCAGTATTCTCAATAAAATATTGGAAAAAACTCTGAAGGCGTATGAACTTCAGGAAGTGTATTATCTTTCCAAGATATTCCGGCATTGGGACATTGTCATTGGTGATCCCCTGTCATTGAAAACCGCACCGAAAAACCTTAAAAAAAGAACGCTGACCATCATCGTTGAGGATGCCACCTATGCCCATCATTTACGCTTTTACGCGGAAAGGATTATGAGCCATATCGCTTCTCCCGCTATTTGTGGTGAAAACGCGGTGAAACGGATTAAATTTCATGTAGGGGAGGTAAAAGCCAATCGCTTTGTTGTATTCAAGGAGATTCGAACCAATTGGGAAATCATTATAAACTCCCCTTTGGCGGGCAATTGTTCGCCGGCGCAATTATTGGATGACCGACTGGTGGTATTTGTACCGGAGTTTTACCATGATCATCTGATCCGTATTGAAAAAGACATATTGAAGCGAATCAATCAAGTTTGCAGTAAAAATGATGTGGTAAAAAAGATCCGCGTTCAAAAAATCCCCAACTCCGACGCGTTTCGTGATGGCGTCATTGAAAGAGAGGCTTATACTCGTGCCTTGGCGCGGAATGCTCAACAATTGGGGAATTTTGAATCCAAGCACCATGAAACGCTGGAAAAAATTTCTGATTTGGATGTTCGTAAGCGATTTGCCAAAATGATGAAAAGCGCCATGGACGTCAAGCATGACAATTAGACAATCCCCCCGGACTGCTTCTGTTCGTGACATTATCTCCCCTGACATGGTTAGTTAAGATAAGTAACAATCCGCGTTTGCCCTGATCAATTGTCGCTAACCCTTTGTTTTATTGTTGTGAGTTTTTGTCTAAATTGATAATTGTGATCCGGCAGACGCGTTTATCTCTTAATGAATACTCAGCTCAAGCCAGGACTATTGCTCCGGCGAGAGCCGCTCGAATGGATAGTCAGCATCAACAAAATCTTATTGAATGACAGCCGGAGCAAGCAGCCATTGTTTAAGCGATTGGCAAAAAAGCAAAAAACTTAAAAGTACAATAAATGATTTCCGATGAGGTAACACGCGATGAGTATTAACTTTGATTTGAAACGGAAGCAGCAAGGATTTGGTGCGATAACGAACTATATTAGCCATTTTCAATCGGAACTGCGCGATATTTTGTCCTCCCATCAAGAAATTGAAACCCAAAATCATCCGCAAGGGATTTCCTCGTATCTGATTAGGAAAATCCATGCCCTAACGCCCTTGTCAGTCTTTATACCGAAAGAATTTGGCGGATGGGGCGGCACGGCAAAAGATTGTTTGTCGCTATTGGAAGCAACATCCTATGAATCAATAGCGGTCGGATTGATGTTTGGCATCAATGGGTCGTTGTTTATTGATCCGGTGGCTAAATATGCGAAAAAAGCGGTTCAGTCCCATGTATTTGGAAAGTTTATAATGGAAAATGCCATGGGGGGACTGATGATTACCGAGCCGGATTTTGGTACTGAAGCACTTGCCATGCAAACGGCATATCGGAAAACGGCAACGGGGTATGCTATTCAGGGAACCAAACACTGGGGTGGTTTGACGGGGATGGCCGATTTTTGGCTGGTTACCGCGCGTGAAGATAAAGGTAATGGTAAATTGGGGCGTGATATCGCTATGTTTGTGACTGAAATGAATGATCCCAAACAACACATCGAAGTGGTCGAGTTTTATCATAAGTTGGGCTTGTTTCTAATTCCCTACGGACGCAATGAAATCGATATAGAAGTATCGGCGGATCAACGATTGCAGCCGAAGTCCCTGGGAATTAAAATGTTAATGGACTCTCTGCATCGCAGCCGTTTACGATTGTCCGGCATCGGCATGGGATTTATCAAACGACTGCTGGATGAAGCCATTCAACATGCTCAAGAGCGCTACATTGGCGGCAAAAACCTACTTCAGTTTGATCAGGTTCAATATCGTTTGGCTGAAATTCAAACCTTTTTTACCTTAACTTCGGGGCTGTGTCATTTTGCCAGTGCCAAGACTCAGTTGAGTTCCGATTTGTTTGGTTTAGGACTACAGGCTAACGCGATGAAAGCCCTATTGACTGATATGATGCAGGAAGCGGCACAATCGTTAATGCAACTCGCGGGAGCAAAAGGATTTCGGCGAGATCATATTGCCGGGCGTGCCATTGTAGATTGCCGTCCATTTCAGATTTTTGAGGGATCGAATGATGTGATGTACAATCAAGTGGCTGAGGCGGTAATGAAGAAAATGGTGAAAATCAGGCGATTCAATTTATACGAGTACTTGAGTTCCCATAATGAAGCCCGGGCAGCGGCCCCAGAAATGAAACCATCAATTGATGCCAGTATAGATATTAATATGTCCCAGCGACAAAAAATAGCTATGGGAAAAGCCATCAGTCACATTCTGGCACTCAATCACGCGATGAATATGAGTAACACCGGATTTCGATCTGATCTGATTCATCAGGCGATCCAAATCACCAAAAAACGAGTCGAATCCATTATGATCAATTTGAATCGATATCCGGTATTGGGCGTTATTGAGGATTATCATTCAGCGGGGGATTGGAAAGTGTGCGCTGAAAAACAAGCCCCCGCAGGTACACGGAATTGCAAAACCAGTTGACTGCTTGCTGTTTGGTTGTTGAATGCCTTTTATGGTCAACAAGTAAACCGAATCGCGACACTCAGCGGCAAGCCTTTCAGGAAGGGAGATGATTGGGCGGGAACGATGAATTGACGGGTTTCCTATTCATCAGTGTCAATGATTTCTTTAAAATCAGAGTTTTCCTTGATGGCCCTGAGAAATTGTTCCTCCATCCGATCCATACGATCTTTAATGATTTTCGAGAGAACCCGCGTCATGTGATATCCCATGGAATGATCCTCATTCATTAAGGCAATCATTTTATGGTTATTGATATAATAGATCTCACTATCTTCCGCGCAGACGGCAAAAACGGTATAGGGACTTTCAAAAATAGCCGACCAGCCAAAAGAATACCTGGGTTTGACAGAGCCCAGTGATACCATGACATTATTGGAAATTTTTTTCTCCAAAAGCACTTTGCCTGTTTTGATCATATAAAGCCGGTCGGGGCTATCTCCTTCCTTGAATACGACATCCCCTTCTTTATATCGCGCGATTTGAATATGGGGCTTCAATCGGTTCAGCATGTCGACTTCAAGTTTTTGTAAGATAATAACATTCCGCAAGTCTTCTTGATGTACCATAACATATCCTGTCAATGAAGATTAAGGGGATCCGATGATGTTGTTCACCGCCATTTCGGCCAAACTAAAAAACGGCTGGGGGTAAAATAACAAAATGACGGAGCAACTTGCTGTGACCATGATAGGTATCAGACACCATAACGGTGCCTCCTTGAATCGAGTTCCCGCTTTTGAGTCGATAACCTCGCTAAAAAAAGCCTGATATACAATCGGTAGGAAATAGGCCACATTGAGCACCGAGCTGACCAGCAAAATGGCCAGCATAAACGGTTGTTTGCCTTGTAAAGTTCCCAGAACCAGATACCATTTGCTTAAAAATCCGCCAGCCGGCGGAATACCAATGACACTTAGGGAACCAATGAAAAAGCAAGCCATGGTTACGGGCATCGACTTTCCGATGCCGCGCATCTGATTAATACTTCTGATACCGGTAGCCACAAAAATGGCTCCGGCGCAAAAGAAGAGCGTAACTTTTCCGAACGCGTGCATGGCAATATGCAATATGCCACCGATCATTCCCTGTTGAGATAATAGCGCGACGCCTAAAATAATATAGGACAATTGACCCACCGTGGAAAACGCCAGTCGGGCCTTGAGATTATCCTGGGCCAGCGCTATAAGTGACGCGACAATGATCGTAAACGCCGCGATATAACACACAATGGTTCCCAGATCCAATGTCCATAATAAATCTCTCCCCAGGATACCGGTTATCACGCGCACAATGCAAAATACCCCGACTTTAACCACGGCGACCGCATGTAACAAAGCGCTGACAGGCGTCGGGGCCACCATGGCTGCCGGCAACCAGGAATGAAACGGCATCAAACCCGCCTTGGCAAATCCGAAAATCAACATCAATAACAAAATCAGAATTAATTGATGGTCCTGCCCTTCCGGGATAATACCATGGGGGGAAAAATCCAAAGTGCCGGCAATATGAAAAACCATTATCATTGCTGGTAAAACCAGCCCGATGGATGCACCGACAATATAGCTCAGGTATTTTCTCCCTGATTTTCTGGCCTGCTCATCCTGATGATGGGTTACCAGCGGGTATGTGGCAAAGGAAAGCGCTTCGTAGAACAAATAGAGGGTCAGCAGGTTCGCTGAAAATGCCACCCCGAGAGTTGCGGACAACGACAAAGCAAAATAGCTGAAATAACGTGTTTGCGCATGTTCGTTGAGCCCCCTCATATATCCGACGGAGTATGCGGAGGTGATGATCCATAAAAATGAAGATACCAGCGCGAATATAAGCCCGAAACTGTCCACCCGCAATTCGATAGCCATTTCGGGCAACACGCGCGCCAAGGTAAAACTGATTTCCTTGCCCGCCAATACCAGTGGCACCAGTGAGGCGACCAAACCAAACTTGATGAATGCCGCCAAAAATGTCCACCCTTCCCTAATATTTGGTCTGCGATGAGAAAGAATGATAAACGGAACGGCCAAAACTGAGACCGCGATTGCCAGAACAGGTATTAAAGAAATAATTGTATTCATAACCAAGAGGTCGCCCAAGTTAATTGATAGAGTTCATCTTCAAAGGAGATGACTTTTAAAAATATGAAAGCGGAAGTAGTGCGTTCAGTATCACTGTCTCAACAATTGGTTTTGTACAGATCCCCAACAGAATGAGTAAAATGGCTGACGCTGCGACAGGGGCTAATATAGATAGCGGAGCCTCTTGAAAATTTATGGAGCCGCTTGATCCGTGGTGTGAGTTATGAAGCTCGGATGCCGGCTCGAAATAAGCGATTTCCAGAATACGGAAGAAAAGAACCACATTGATCAGACTGCTAAAAATTAACGCGGCAACAAAGTGATAATGTCCGGCGGCCAATCCGCCTTTGATCAAATACCATTTACTAAAGAAACCACAGCTCGGAGGAACGCCAATGATCGCGAAAGCGCCAACGATGAAAAATGTCATCGTAACCGGCATCCGCCTGAATAATCCCCGCAAATCACTGAGCCGATCACTACCCACTCGATAGAGAATGCTTGCCGCGACCAGAAACAAACATAAGGTCATGGCCGCGTCATTCACAATATGTAAAATAGCACCAATCATTCCCGATTCCTGGTTGAGCCAGAATCCGCCCACCAGATATCCGATTTCCGCAACAATGATATAGCTTATCATGCGCGTGAGGCGTTTTTGAGCCAGCGCGAGAATCGATCCGGCGACTATCGCGATCACTGCCAGCCAGACCATTAATTGATTAAGGATGACATTGGAAAATGTGAACTCCGGTCGAAACACAAATAGTCCGATTCGAATCATCACATAGACCATCACTTTTGTGGTCAGAGGAGCCACCAGTCCACCGGCAACGGACGGGGAACAGGAGTAAGCGTTGGGCAACCAAACATGCAGGGGGAACAATGCCATTTTAATCAGAAGTCCGCCCAGAATCAGCATAAAGGCAAACATCAAAACCGGGGCCCCCCGGAGATTGGGTAAAATATGTGACAGGTCAGCCATATTTAAAGAACCGGTAGCGATATAAACATACCCGACACCCAATAAATAGAAACTGGCCCCTATCGTGCCCATCAGTACATAATTTAAACTGGCCAATGCGGCGTGACCCTTGCCAATTCCAATGAGAGCATATCCGGTGAGGGCGGTAATTTCCAAAAGCACGTATAAGTTAAACACATCACCCGTGATGGTCATACCTGCCAGTCCGGTGACAAAAAGCCCATAAAGCGCGTAAAACGCCCCTGTTTTTTCCCGGAACTCCTGTTGGACACGGGCCTGACCGGATATCAAGTTAAGCAGGGCAACGGTGAAGATAACCACCAGAACCATCGCGTTAAGGTGATCAATTCGAAGCTCGATACCGAACGGGGGCATCCAGCCCCCAATTCTGTAGGAAATAGTACCGGTTTCAATGACTCGGATCAGTACTTTTACAGACCAATAGCCGGCAACACTGAGGGTAACCAAAATAATGGGATAGCACAGATTCCTTTTAAACCAACCCACCAAAGCGACCAATAAGGAGGATATCAAGGGGAGAACGATGATTAATGCCGGAAATTGATGCGTCATAGCGGATGTATCAGTCGAATGTGTCTAATAAAAAGATTACGATTTAATTTTTGGGGTTCTTATCCGTTTTAAATGCAAGCTCTTCGTCTTCATCTTCGATTTGTTTCATGATGACATCCTCTTCCAATGATCCGTATTGATGGTAGATCTTGATTGCCAGAGCCAAAGCAACCCCCAATGTTGCCACGGAAACGACAATCGCCGTGAGCATGAGTACATGGGGTAAGGGGTTGATGAAATCGGCGATATTCACATGGGGGACAGCTTCACCATGATGATGATCAATGATTGGGATTGTTGCCGCATGTTTTGCCGCACTGGAAACGTAGAATAAAATGATGGCTGTTTGGAATATGTTCATCCCGATGATTTTTTTAACCAGGTTATTTTTCGCGATCATCGCGTACATACCTATCATCATCAATATAACAAATGACCAATAGTTGTACTTTGTGATGACAAAATTAATGATCTCATCCATCGTTATGCTCACTCCGGGAACGTTATTTTGTTTTCAACTTCCCATACAAAAGTATTCCTGATTATCTACTATTAGCATCCTAAATTTGCCAATAATGCCTTTCATTCCCGCGGATGCGGGGGACCGGTTGATTTTGTCCACTTTTCAGCCATTTTGTTTCTGTCATCCCCGCAGATGCGGGGATCCGGAAAACCATTTGGTTTCTTAGACTTTTATTGTTGGATTCCCACTTTCGTGGGAATGACAGGGGTGATCAAAGAAAAAGGGCTACGAATTGTACATAATCAGTAAAATTTTGTATCTATTCAGAACTTATTAAAAAAGTGCAAAAAGTTCATTTTTTACTTGACAAGGTTTTTGACGGATTTTTGTTAATCCGCCTACATTAGACAGTCTACAGAGATTGGGTACTGTAACGGACGATAAAAAGCCTTTATAGGGATTTTTGTTTTTCGCGAACC
>CAZJUM010000026.1:0-19416 GCA_964549175.1 uncultured Pseudomonadota bacterium
AAACAAAGGGGTACGCCACTTCACTCTTAAACACAAGAATCAACTATAACTCATTCGGCATATTTTCAATGCCTTATCAACCAAAAGCAATAAATCGTCTTTATCAATGGGCTTGTTTAAATAATAAAACGCACCCTTTTTGATGGAAGTGATGATAATGTCCATTGTTCTATCCGAACTAATCATAATGATTTGACTATGCTCACTTTCATTCATAATAGCGTCAATATATTCAATCCCTGTGGTTTTATCCTCCAAGTATATATCCAGTAAAATAACATCAATCTCATAGGCTTTAAGAAACTCAGATGCCTGCGCAAGGTGACTAGCCTCATAAATGGTAGCATTGGGTAGATCTTTCAACATAAGTTTTATACTGCTTCTGATGATCTCCTCATCCTCAATAATCAAAATTGAATGACGTTCTTCCATAAATCTTTTTTTGTTTTCTCGCTTAAATCGCAATTGAAAGCGGAAATAATGGCGCTTAAAATAGTTTTTGATAAAAACTATTTTCAAAGTCAGAGGTTCAACTTTCCGATTTAAAAATGTTGTTTTTTAACTTATGTCGTTTCAAAATTTTTTATCACGTCATTAATCTTAACTAGATCTCAGCCAAAAAGCTATGCCAAGATGGTTAAAAACAGATTATCAAAAAATATCGAACGTTTATCAAACCCTGCTTTTTTACCCCAAAAATCGATAATAAGGATCTTTTTACTTTCCTCGGGTAAACTTCCTTCGGGATATTGAACACTTTGTGTCGAAGGTCCGTATTGGCATAAATATATCGCGATCTCAGAAGTATCGGGAAACTTGATCACGAGAGTTCAGGTCAGTTTTGATTTGTAAAATATGTCAGCGCCAAGTTTGTGTTGCTCATTAAATACTTTTCTCCTAACATGACAAACGAAGCTGAAAGTTTCGCTTGGATGAAACCAACCGGGATATCGCTTCATTGGTTTTGAAATGTTTTTTTATCAGTAAATTATACATCAATCGGAATCTTTTTTTTGCAGATAAGCCGCGAATTTTACATCCGATTTAAACCGTTGTTGGCCTTCCTTAATCCCAATGAAAGCGGGAGCTAAAGTCTTCACGCGCGGACACTAAGAATCAAGGCAACCCCATAATGAACGACCAGTAGCTAAAGTCTTCACGCGCGGACACTAATTATTAATTTTTGCTATAAATTAAAGCCGCCATAGCCGATCATGACTGGAAATCTAAGAAATTTAACTCAGTTACCTAAAAAAATCTTAATTTCCAGAACCGATCGAATTGGAGATTTTATTCTTACCTTGCCTGTTTTCGAGGCAATGCATCGGTTCATAAAAATTGATTTCACAGTGTTGTGCCAGTCTTCAGTGGTTCCGTTATTAAAAAATAACCCCTATGTAACTCAGGTAATCGGAGTAAGTCCGAATCAACCACAAACCGAAATTGTTCAAAAAATTGGTCAGCAAGGTCTTGACGGATTGCTTGTGCTTGTCAATGATCGCTATATTCGTAAACTCTTGCCGGTTTTACGACATATACCTGTTAGAATAGGCCCTTTAAGCAAGCCGCAGATGATTTTTCGATATACGCATCCGGTCATTCAAAAAAGATTCCAATCCATTAAAAATGAGGCGGAGTATAATCTTGATTTGTTAAAAATTTTTAAAATAGACTTCAATAACAAGCTGAGGCCAACCGTGTATCTTGGTGGTGATGAACTTAAAAGCATAAAAAACAGCTATCCTTTTATCGGTGATACATCGATAAATTGCGTTGTAATGCATCCGGGCATGAGTGGTTCCGCGTTAAATTGGCCCAAACAGCATTATCAGGAATTATTGAAAAAACTGATCGCTAAAAATATCTTTGTTCTGCTGACAGGTGCCAGCGAATCCGAACGAGTAAACAATGACAGGTATATCTTCAATTTGGACTCAGCACAGCAAAAACAAGCCTTAAATATTGCCCAAAAACTTACTCTCAGGGGATTAGCAGCATTGTACGCGCAATGTAAACTCTACATCGGTCCCAGTACCGGACCGACTCATTTGGCAGCCGCGGTGCGCACTCCCATAATCAGTTTTTATCCACCAATCCAGGCGCAATCAGCTACTCGATGGGAACCTTATTTGGCGAAAGCAGCCATATTCTCTCCCCAAATCAGGTGTACCCAAAAATTTAGTTGTATCAATGAAAAATGCACTCACTATTTCTGCATGAGTCAAATATCAGTCGATCAGATCGTTGAGCAATCCATGAAATTTATCGATCAGAGCACATCAATCAAATGATTCTATAATCACAAGAGTGTATTTCAAATCGGAATACCTTTGTTGGTTTCGCTTATTGTTATTTAATCTGCTGAGATAACAACCCATGGATATAAAAAACCAACGATCCGGATTGTAAAAAAAGACGAAAAAGCGGAATTTAAGGAATTAATGGCCCAATACCACTATCCTGGCGCGCTCCCAGAGATAGAGGTGTATGCCGACTATTCCGGGGCCGATAATGTCGATCAATGGGAAGATATTTTACCGATAGCCTCATTTCCTTTTACTCCTCCGGGATTCAGTGATCTTGTCGGAAATATTTGGGAGCGGACTCAGGATCAACACATGGATTCTAATGACAATTTCGTGTTTCAATTTCTGAGGAGCATTGATACCTTGGGAAAGTATGTGGTGAAAAGTGAAAATTCTGACAGCGATACTCCAGAAGTAAATTGTATTAGCCAAAGTTGGAATTGCCGATACCGGATTCCGCGTGGTTTTAGATGACTATTAACCGATGCGGCAACTTTCACAGAAATAACACAGTTTTTTGTACAACGCAGTTTGCTTTGGTAAATAACGATTAGAGCTTTCGTCAGCAGTCAGTTTTCAGACTCAACACCTTATTATTAAAGTCCTCAGAAACATGGCGTTGATCGAAAATAAAAAAAGCCATATGCCTGCTTTCACTGGATTAAGCTGATGACTGCACGCTTACAAACTTTCTTCAAGCCCTTATGAGCCGAAAAGAGACAGAAAAACTGGATCAGGAAATGTTGCAGATTCAGGTAAATATCGACGATATGAATCCTGAAATGTACTCTTACGTGCTGGAGCAATTATTTACGGCAGGAGCACGAGACGCTTTTTTAACACCGATTATTATGAAAAAAGGCCGTCCGGGCATGCAATTATCAGTGCTGGTCGAAAATAGTAAGTTGAATGAGATTGAGGAATTGATTTTTAAAGAGACCAGCTCCATCGGGTTGCGTTATGCCACAATTACCTGTCATCGCTTGGAACGCGATATGAATGCGGTTGAAACACCATGGGGTAAAGTCGATGTGAAAATAGGCTATTTGAATGGTGTTATCGTGAATGTGGCACCGGAGTACGAAGATTGCGCAAATGCCGCGCGGAAAGGCAATGTTCCTTTAAAAAAGGTATTTGAATGGGTCCGCGGTCAAATTCCCCTTACTCCGAATCCAATGGAAACAACAAAGTAATACAGGTCCCCCGGCCTTCTTTGGAATCAACCAGGATTGCTCCACCGTGTGATGTCATGGTTTTATGAACAATCGACATTCCTAGCCCGGTTCCTTGCTCTCGTGTCGTAAAAAATGGATCAAATATTTTTTTCTTGGTGTCTTCGGTCATGCCTTTCCCGAAATCTGTGAAACAGATTTTCAGCATTGAGACTGATTTTTTCTCGCGAATATAATTATCCTTAATCCGGTCCGGGATCACCGGATCAGTCTCCTTAGCTTTTTCCAGATCAATTTTTAATACTCCGCCTTCTGGCATGGCTTGGCACGCGTTAACAAACAAGTTATGGAACACCTGTTTAATGAGCTGATCATTTCCTGTGATTTCATAATTGGTTGAGGGATACGCAAGGTCAATTTCGATGTTTTGCTGAGTGGCAAAAAACCTGGAAAATTCCATAAATTCAGCCAGCAGAAAATTGATGCGAGTGGTATTCCGTATAATTGGTTTGGGTTTGCTATATTCCAATAAATTGGAAATGATATGATTCATACTTTGAACAGCTGATGAAATATGCTGCATTAACTCCATCTCACCGGACTCCTCCTTGAAATCCTTTTTCATCATCGATACAAATAACTCGATACTCCCCAACGGATTCCGAATTTCATGGGCCACTTGCATGGCAATTTCACCCATGGCTGTGAGTCGGTTCTTTCGTTCGGCTTCTTCTTCCAGGCGTTTTAAAGTCGTGATGTCATTCAAATTGATGATGATACCCTCACTTTCGTTGTCATCGGACTCAATGATGGTGGTCGAACTATTGATTATACGTTTGGTGCCTTTGGAGCTGATGAATTCGAAGGTTTGCCTGAAATCGGAACTGATCTTATCAAAGGCATTTTCATCCAGTGATTCAGGCAACACATTGAAATGAAGGAGATGGTTGATCGGCTGTCCGATGGCACTATCTTTGTCTATTTCCGTGATTGCCGCTGCCGCGCGATTAAAGGTGCGGATGCTTCCCGCGAGATCGGTGACGATCAAACCGTTGGATAAACTCTGCAGTACATTGGTGAGTTCTTGGTTTTTAAGAGCTAATTCCGATTTCAGTTCCTCAACCCGATTCTCCAGCTTTGCCTGGTAGGCTCTCAATTTTTTTATCGAAGCGTCGAATGCTTTAAACGCACGACTTAAGAGCTCTTTGTCGTTGATCTGTAGATCATTTATTTCGAATTGTTTGTCCTTGGCCATGATAAAAAAACTAGAGAACGCTTGTAGGTAAATGCCGGAATTATGTATATTGGAGAAATATTGGCCAATAAAACTGGTTTAATGCAATCTCTGTACTTTAAGGGGAAATCAATTCGCTTTTATTTAAAAAAAATTCAGGGAGGACCATGCCAAATATCCCCTTTGAAAGAAACCAATAAAGGAATGTTATGAAAAATGTACTCATCTATACAACCGAATTCTGTCCTTTTTGCGTCAGAGCCAAGCAACTATTAAATTCAAAGGGAGTATCCTATGAAGAAATTCGTGTGGACGATTCCCCGGAGGAAAGAGCTAATATGGAACAAAAGTCCAACGGTGTGAGAACGGTTCCTCAAATCTTTATTGGAGATGTTCATGTCGGTGGATGTGATAATTTATACGCGATGGATAAGGCTGGTAAATTGGATGAATTATTGAAAGCGGATAAAAAAGAATCCGAAACCATTCATCGTCGGGTGATTATTGTCGGTTCCGGTCCAGCTGGGTACACAGCCGCGATTTACGCGGCGCGAGCCAATTTATCACCGTTGATGCTGACGGGTCCTCAGAAGGGAGGCCAATTAACCACAACAACAGAAGTGGAAAATTTTCCCGGGTTTCCGCAAAGTGTTGATGGTAATGAGTTGATGATGAGGATGGAGGAACAAGCCCTTCGATTTGAGACCGAAATAGTTTTTGGTGAGGTGAGCCGGGTAGATTTATCCCAAAGGCCATACAAAATATATCAGGAAGAAACCCTTTATACTTGTGACGCTATAATTATTTCGACAGGAGCGAGTGCCAGGTATTTAGGACTGGAAAGTGAAGAAAAGTATAAAAACAAAGGGGTATCAGCTTGCGCGACCTGTGACGGATTCTTCTATAAAGGCAAAAAAGTGGCTGTGGTGGGCGGAGGAGACACTGCATTGGAAGAAGCGATATATCTTACTAATTTTTGTGAAAAAGTATATTTAATCCACCGCCGTGATGAGTTTCGAGCCAGTAAAGCAATGCGTAAGCGGGCCTTTGATAATCCGAAAATTGAAATTATCTGGGATAGCGTGGTTGATGAGGTGATTGGTGATGGAAATGTTATGAATGATTTGCAGATCAAAAATGTTAAGACCAGTGAAAAAAGAAAACTGGGTGTAGAAGGCTTATTTGTAGCGATCGGGTACCGTCCCAATACCGAATTATTTAAAGATACTCTGGAGATGGACGCGGCGGGGTACTTGCTTCCTAAACCGGGAACATCAAAGATGAATATTGAGGGTGTATTTGCCTGTGGGGATGCAATGGATAGTACGTATCGTCAAGCGATAACCGCCGCGGGAACAGGCTGCATGGCTGCCATGGACGCTGAAAGATGGCTGGCTGAACAAGAATAAAAAAACGGCAAGCTCACCAAATAGCGGAACAATATATTTTCAGAATTTAAACGGTTCCGCACCCCTCCTGGTCCTCTCTTTGCATTTCTTGCCTTACCTTGAAGCGACACACAAGCCTTTCCGATGCCGGATAAAACTCTGGTTAAACCAAAGGATTACAATGGAACTATGTGATAAGTATTCTATCATGTCGGAGCAATCTAGCGGATTGCGAACAGCTAAAAACCCTATCAATGTCGCGGCGATTAGTACCACAAAAAACATGATCACCGGCCACCAGTGATCGGAAGCGACTGATTGACTAACTAAGCATAAGATATGAGTGATATCAAAGGATTAACGGCAGACCTAAAATCCAATAAAAGGGATAAAAAACCTGATGACGTGGCTGATGAAGCATTCGGTCAATTGCTGGAAAACCTCAAATCAGTGGAAAATGAAATGGATGCGGCACTCAACAACCCGTCAGCGCAAAATACAACAGCGGTCAGTAATAGTATTAATACATTGGGAAATTATATCAAAAAGATTGAAGGCATAGTAGAAAAAATTTCCCCTGAAAATCAAGTAAAACCAAAATCAACAAAATCTGCTATTTCGCAATATGAGCAGAACAAAAAAACGGATAAGACTTAGGTGTGTTTCTGTGAGGTACCGAAGATGGTCAGTAATCTCGGGTAAGCTAAATGATTGGGTATATTCACAAACAAGCATTTCCCACCCTCCAATCAAAATGGAGCCACTCCAAAACAGCAGTGAAAGGAATTGCTAACAACTTCGAAAAGATGTTCGATGAAATGAATCGAAATCAGATAACGACGGGTAAAAAAACCTGATTATGTACTATTAACATTCTAATTTGCCAATAATGCCTGTCATCCCCGCGAATGCGGGGATCCGTCGATGGTATACGGACGGAACGGTTTAGAATATCTGTCATTCCCGCAGATACGGACATCCGTGAAACCATTTGGTTTCTTAGGCTTTTATGGCTAGATTCCCACTTTCGCGGGAATGACAGGGGGTGATCAAAGAGATGAGCTTGCAAATTATACATAATCTTATAAAAAAATGCCTGAATTGGTGGCAGGAAAATAAGGATATACCCCATACCATGATCGCGACGGAAAAGGCCGATTTTTCTGTTCGTCCATTGATGGTAGCTAGAAACAAAATCGTCGTTTGCGCAGAAATTATGCGGATGCAGGTATAACGGCTGGCCGGGTTTCTTTTTATTTTGAATACTTACCGTGATGAATAATCGTACTAGGTGTAAGGCTCAAACCTAACTCCAAATGACAGAGGAAGTAGCAGAAAACTCATTTATTGATAATAGCCAAGGCCAATTTCAGAATTTTTTTCGAAACCTGAACATGGGCAAAAAGATTTTTTTATTTGCCAGTATCGCCGCAATATTGTTGGGATTGGTCGTCTTTGCTTACTTTTCCCAAAGAATCACCTGGACTACCTTGGTCAGTGGTGTCGATCCGCAGGATGCTGGTCGGATTGTGGAAAAATTAAAAGAGCTGGATGTTGAGTCTCGACTGCGATCGGGTGGTCGTACCATATTAGTTCCGGACTCTCAAGTGGATAATGTACGACTACAAGTGGCTTCTTCCGGATTGCGGATTGGTGGAGTGGTCGGACTGGAATCATTCGATAAAAACGATTTCAGCACCACTGAGTTTCAACAAAGAGTACGCTTCAGACGGGCATTGGAAGGTGAATTGACTCGCCTGATCACTAAAATTAATATCATTTCCTCTGCCAAAGTATCCATCGCCATTCCTGAGAAAACATTATTCCCCGATCAAGAACGAAATCCCACTGCTTCGGTGGTGCTGGAATTAAGCAATAATAAACGGCTTTCTAAAAGGGGTATCACAACAATCCTGAATTTGGTTTCCGGCGCTGTTCCGGGCATGACTCCGAAAGAGGTGCGGATTGCCGATCAAAACGGAAACCTGCTGTCAAAAGGGGCTTATGAAAATGCCATTGATGATATCCGAGATAAAAACTATGCCTACCGGCAGATTGCAGAGCAACGCCTGGAACAAAAACTGGTAACCCAGTTGGAGTCCATTGTTGGTAAAGATCGAGCCAAAGTGCGCATATCGCTTCAGTTAGACTTTGACAATAGTGATATTAACGTGGTTCGTATGAGTGTGGCAGTGTTGATTGATGGCCGATATGATTATAAAGGTGATGAAACCGGTGAAGTGATTGGTGCTCCGGTATATGTGGCATGGGACCCACGAGATTTGGCCGTTATTGAGCAATTGGCTAAACAAACGCTGGGATTTGATAAAGCCCGTGGGGATACGATGTCGGTTAAAAACATAAGATTTAGAAAACCACCGGAAGAGCCGGGAAAACTTAAGCTACAAAAAAGCGAAACGCGCTACAAGTTTATTGCGGATCTTATCCGCTACCTGGTTGTTGGTTTGATTATTATCCTGGTGGTATTTGTGGTCATTCGTCCCGTGGTACAGAAACTCCTTGCCAAGCCTGAAGATCTTAGTCTCCTTATGGGTCTACCGACTATCATTGGGGAACTGGAAGGAGAAGAACTCAAGACCCCGACTGAGAAAGATACAGGTGTACCACCACGAGACAAGATTATCGAAATCGCCAAGTCTCGTCCTCTAAAGACTGCCTCATTAATCAGAAGCTGGCTACGTGAGAAGAAAGGGCCATAGTATGGAATAGCTCGTGGCCGAGATTTCTCTGGTTAATCGCACCAATGCTCTAATGAGCGATTGACAACGCCCATCATTCAGACTTTTTCTTAATATAAGCATTCGGCAAACAACTTTATCCGGTGAAAACAGTCATATGTTTTTTTCTTCGACCCGCGTTAATGTTTCTGAGAACCTTGATATAATACCGTGCTGAGTCTGAAAATTGACTGCGGATGGCTGAATGTTCACTTCTCAGTTTCTATTCAATCGATTTGGATGTTCTGCTTTTTGTTAATAAATGAGGAAGCAAAAAGAAGGTTTACGTATCTCTATAGCGATTGCATAATCGAATTTATTTTAAGGTTTTAGAGATGCTCGCGGGGTGGGGAAATATCGTTGAGCCGAAGAAAACCATCCGGTTTGATTAAAAAACTATCCTTTTACAAAAACCAAGAAAGTGAAATAACTAAATCATGAGTAAAGAAATACCAAGGCGAGCCTTTGTGCGGAATATGATGATTGGGAGTATAACGGCTCCCATGCTGATCTCATCTCTGACTGAGGTTTTATCGGCGCAACCAACAGCAGTTCGACAACCACTGATTTGGCTTAGAGGGCAATCATCGGGGATCCATGAGAATACCATTTGGAGTACTCCGGGTTTTTTCTCATTTATCCGCAATCATTTTCAGGTGTTATCGTCTGATATTGTCGATCAGGCAGATATTAAAACCCAACTTCCCGATTATGCGCCCTCTCCGGTTTTAATCTTAGACGGTTACTTTACCCAAGATACCGAAACCAGTCTATTTCAGCAATTGAAGTATTTAGTCAGCTCTTCTCGTGCGATTATTCTCTTTGGCAATGAAGCGGCGTACAGCTCAAAACATCCGGAAGGATTTTTGGATATTGAGGCACGCTTTATATACCATTTTGAAAAACCTTTGATTAAATTGCCTGGGAATCCTACGCCGGCTCGTTATCTGCTGGGAACGCTCAATCACTTGATTCTGTACAATCGCTTACCGGATCTGGATGAGTTTCGTCGGCCAATGATGTTTTATTCGACCACGGTTTGCGATCGATGTGAATACCGAGGCGATTTTGAAACCGGAAATTTTGTGCGGTATTTCGGTGAAAAGGAAGGTTGTTTGTATCATCTGGGATGTAAGGGGCCTATCACTAAAAACTCATGCCCAACCAATAAATTCAATAACTCCCATAGCTGGTGTGTCGGTGTGGGAAGCCCTTGTACGGGGTGTTCAGAGCCCGATTATGATTCCCATACCGGCTTGGGTTTATATGGCGTCCTATCACCGGATCGTACGGGTATAAACTCTTATTTTATTCGAAATTCCGGTACGATCGCTAAGGGTGTTCTTGGGCTAACCGCAATTGGTATTGGATTACACGCGGTATCAAAAAAAGCATCGCCTCCGATGGAAATACAAACGGAATTGTTTAATGGGGAGGAAATCGATGAATAGTGTGATAATAGAGCGACTACCCAGAGTTGAAGGTCAAATTCGGGTCACTGTGCGACAAACCGAAGAGGAGTCACGAATACTACTGGAAAGTGATCGAACCACGCATATGGAAAATCGCTTGATTGGAAAATATCCGCTGGAAGCGATTCACCATACCCAGACCCTGTCATCAAAAGCGAGTATTTCCCATGCCATCGCATCGACCATGGCTCTGGAAAGCTATTTAAAAATAAAACCCACATCCCTCGCTCAGCAAATCCGTTCAATCTTGTTAAAGCTTTCGACGATTCATTCCCATATCCAGCACTTTTATTGGGAACTGCTGCCTGATTTTCTTAATAAAAACCATTTTCATCATCGTTCCATTGGTGAGGATGGGTTGTACTACAGCTTGGAGCAGAGAAGCATCGAACCTGGCGATCTGTCTGTAAAGTATGGTGAGAAGATTCTTGCCAACCTGCCAGCCGCTGCCGCGACACTTCATGAAATCCAGTTAATCATCACAAATTTAACAGGAAAATTTCCGGGAGTTATGAATATGATTCCCGGGGGACTAACCAATTTTAATATTAATAGGAAATTGGTTATGTTGACATTAAGATCGCTGGAGCGATTAAAGAGATTCATCGAAGTGGCGTGGCCGGAAGATGTGATATTGTTTATCCGTGAAGTTCCTGAAACGATCATTGTGCTCGGTGATAGCCTCAATTTGATCAGCTTTGGATCTTTGCCAATTGAAACCAATGACAATCAAGCTCTAAGCTACTCATCCGCTATATTATTAGATGGTAAACTGGAACCCGTTAATGAACTGAAAATCACCGAACCTTTGGCCAACACATACTATTTGCCACTCGGAAAAGAGCAGAATTATGATCTCAATAAAGACGATGCTTATACCTGGATTAAGGGTGCTCGCTATGAAACGGAAACAATGCTGACAGGTGCTTTATCACGAATGTTGATTACTCATTTTGGCGGGGGCGATATGCAGGTTAGCAATACGATCGTTAAGTTGATTGATGATTTGGGGCTGTCCGCGGAGTCCGTAAATTGTATGGCCAGCCGGATGATTTCCGAAGTGTTTGAAGCCCGCATTCATTTGAAATCATTGCTGGAAATATTGATTAAGCTAGACGATAAATCGCCATTGAACCGGCAAATGGAATTTGATTTTTCAGAACAAGGATCAGGTTCAGGCAAGCTCGAAGCACCCGGAGGCTCTTTGTTACATCAAGTGTTCATTAAAGATGAGAGAATTGAACGATATCGTATCATTTCACCCGTCAATTGGAATTTCTCTACCAGAGACGAATTTGGTAAAACGGGAATCGTGGAAACCGAACTGAATAAATTATTGAAAAACTATAGCCTAAGCTCCGTGCAGGCCAGCCGGATTTTACATTCGTATAATGCCAATATAGTTGATGGCACACAATAGGAAAAACAGATGATCTTACGTCACATGGTATTGAAACTATATGAATCGATAATAAAGCGAGTACATCGCTTATTGCTTCCCGGAACACTCTTGATTCTATACTTTACCGCCATTGGACTTCAGAGTCCAAGTTTGATCAGTATCTTCTCGCGGATTGCTTTATCGACGATTCATCTGTTTGCCGGGTTTTTTCTCATTTTGATTGGTATCATATTATTGTATGATTTAATCAATCGAAAACTTACTGCCAATTCT
This sequence comes from uncultured Pseudomonadota bacterium, assembly GCA_964549175.1. GTDB lineage: Bacteria > SAR324 > SAR324 > XYD2-FULL-50-16 > XYD2-FULL-50-16 > CAZJUM01. The sequence goes on from CAZJUM010000026.1 coordinate 11,986, forward strand.
CGACATATGGTCATTAATGGCAAAAGGCTCTCGGTCCTTAAAATTATTCGTACCACACCCTACCGTCGGCTCGTTGATTCGATCTTTTATTTCTTTTTGGTGATCATGGCTTGTTTGGGATTGATATTATACTCAGGACGTCCGGATCGGAAATATCCTTTTTTTGAAAGTGAAATATTTGTAAAGGTTTTACATGCTCATATCGGTTGGTTCCTGGTTTCGTTGGTGATTTTGCGATACTATATTACCATCACCGACTGGCTAGACCGATTGATGCGCTACCTAAAAACTCATTAAGAGGCTTTTACGGCTTTGAGTGAGTGCTCACCCAATTGTGCCCTGCCGGTGGTACCAACGATAAGCGCGACCATTGCGGAGCTGGCTATTTGCTTTTTGGACTTTTAACGATGCAATATGTTGGATTAACAGGTAATATCGGATCAGGCAAATCCACAGCGGCGACTATTTTGGAAAAACTCGGCGCCAAGACTATTTCAGCCGATGAGTTGGCCCATAAAGTCGTTGAACCGGGAATGCCGGCATATCAAAAGATCGTCGAACATTTTGGACGCGAAGTATTGCGGTCCGATCAGCTTCTGGATCGCAAACGCTTGGCAAGAATAGTGTTTCAGGACCGAAATCAGCTGGAAAAACTCAACTCCATAACCCACCAGGAAATACACCGCTTAAGGAATCAGAAGCTTGTCGAACTCCATCGGAATACTCCTCAATCAATGGTAATTTATGATGTCCCACTGCTGTTTGAAAATAAGATGCAGGCTCAATTTCAAAAGGTAATTCTGATTTGTATTGACCGAGAAATTCAAACGAATCGATTGATGACATTACGTCATTTTTCCAGGGAAGAGCTTGATAAGCGCTTAAACCATCAAATACCGCAAGAAGAGAAAATTCCCCTGGCCGATTTTATAGTTAATAATTCCGACTCGCCGGAACACCTGAAAAAGCGTTTGGACCAGATTTATAAACAGATCAAATATCTTCCCCAATTAACTCTGGCTGAAGTGATTTAGCGATGAATATTCTTCAACTGACTGGCCAAATCAGAACGCACATTACCCAATATGATACGCCGCGATTTGCCGTTCAAAAAATAGTAGGCGATGCGTTTTTTGACATGAGAAATGAGGCGAGAAAATCGGGATTTGAGATATTTCCTGTCAGTGCGTTTCGAGATTTTGACAGTCAGTTGCGAATATGGAATTTGAAGTTCGCGGGAAAACGGCCACTTTTTGATCGGGAAGGAATTCGACGAGACTATCACCAGTTGAACGAATCAGAGCGTATTCGGTGTATCCTGAACTGGTCAGCATTACCTGGTGCCAGTCGCCACCATTGGGGGACAGAAATTGATGTGGCGGATCAGACAGCGGTAAAAGGTGGGTATCGTGTTCAGCTACTTCCCGAAGAAGTTAACGAAGATGGCTTATTTTATGCCCTGCATTGTTGGTTGGATGAAAATATGAAACGTTTTGGATTTTATCGTCCGTATCTGGGAAAAGGTGATGGGATGTATTCGGAGCCCTGGCATATCAGTTTTGGAAGGATTGCTGACCCTGCCCTGAATGAGTTAACTTTGGAACTGCTCGACCAGCTGATAGAGAAAAGTCAAATTTCCGGTAAAGTGCGAGTTCGTGAAATACTCCCGGAAATCTATCAAAAACATGTGATTAATGTTGAGCCCTATATCCCATGATGAACGAACTTGCAAAATCGATTTTTTTTTTGCTGATTTCAGCCTGTAACGGGCTGAGTCAAAAGGTCTGGCGCACCCCGCACCAGCAATCTCAAAAATCATATTGATCGGAAACGATTGATGATGATGCCGATACTATTAACACTGAAATGAGACATTAGGATGGAACTAACAATTGTAAAAATTGAGAATCCGGAAGAATTGAATTTCATTTTGGGACAATCCCACTTTATTAAGACCGTTGAAGACCTTTATGAGACCATTGTTTCTATCGTGCCTGGTGCCAAGTTTGGAGTGGCATTTTGTGAGGCGTCGGATGTTTGTTTGGTGCGTTATACAGGAACCGATGATAACTTGGTTGAACTGGCCAAGAAAAACGCATATGCTCTTTCTACGGGACATGCCTTTGTTATATTTATGAAAGATATGTTTCCTATCAATATACTGAACGCCATCAAACAGGTTCCCGAGGTTTGTCGGGTTTTTTGCGCGACGGCTAATCCGGTTGAGGTGATTGTAGCTGAAACCGGGCAAGGACGTGGCATTATGGGCGTGATTGATGGCTTGGCATCCAAAGGCATTGAAACGGAGGCTGATATCGAAAAAAGAAAATCATTTCTAAGAATGATCGGCTATAAACAATAACCGAACATTAGATATTTCTCTTATCCCGATAAACCGGATAGTGACCTTGGAAATGATTTTTCGCCCAAAAACACATAAAATAGATTATAATACACTAATATGATTAAAGATGATCGATTTTGTGTTCGAATGCCATCTTGGTGAACCGGAAAACAATAGCTATATTCAATACCAATTGGGCACCTTCGGAAGGGATTGGATTTTGTTAATTGGAGGAGGAAAGATCCATATTGGCGCGATTGCTTACTCCAATTTAAAACAACAGAAAAAAAATACTTATCAACTGGAGGGGCATAAAGAAGGTATTCTAGTGGAGGAAGCCTTAAATGTGTTAGGGCCGATGGTGAATAATGAAATTGTGGTTATCGCTGGGGTTCACTATGATCAGATTCAGCCTCGGCAAATTAAGACCATTGTGTTTCATAGCCGAATTCTTCTGGGTCAGGTAAAAAGTTATTTATCGACCGTTATCTAACAAGCGCATTCAAAAAAGCTCGATATTGTTCTCAATAGGTTCTTTCCCAATTCCTTTTCAGCGCGTCGGCTAATTTTGATGCCTCTACGACGGATGCGCCATTCAATATCGCCACGAACATTTTGTGATCCGGGTCAATAGTATATTTTGATTTTATCTCCTCTTTGAGTTTATTCCATTCGACGGGCTCATAGACTTGATCGGCGTTTCCGATTAGTTCACCCAAAGCCCCCAGACTATAACACAAACAGCAAGCGTCAGATCCTGAAATTGATTAAACAGAACCTCAGGCTTCGGTAGGATGGTGAAAGCTGAGTTGACCAAAAGGAGGAGGCCTGGTTCTTTGGGTCAATTATATTTAATTTTAGATAGGATTACTGATCTCAATCAGATCCCAGGATACTCGCAACTGATGACTGACGTGTTTGCCCAGAGCTATAATTCCAAAGCGCTCAGTAGCATAATGCCCCGCTGACACAAAATGCACACCGTGCTCTTGACTCATGGCGTAATTACTCTCAGAGATTTCACCAGTGATAAATATATCGGCCCCGGCTTCAATGGCTTTTAAAAAATACCTTTGAGCACCTCCGGTGATGATTGCCACTTTAGAGATAATAGCTGGTCCAAATGCAAGCGTTGTGGGCTTTCGGCCGAGCACTTTTTCGACATGCTGGGAAAATTGGTCAATACCAGACAACTGGGTGGTTCCCAACAACCCTTCGGCATACTTTGGTGTGATCGCGAATTCCTCGATATTCGTTAAACCAAGCCTTTTGGCGAGTTGCGCGTTGTTACCTAAGACCGGATGGAAATCGAGGGGAAGGTGATAAGCTGCCGTAGCGATTCCGGAATCAAACAGCAGGTTCAGCTTTCTGCGCATCGGTCCCCGGATAACTTGGGAGTCTTTAAGCCAAAAAAGCCCATGGTGCGTGATAATTAAGTCCGCATTGATTTCAATCGCTTTTTTGATGAACTCTTCGGAGATAGAAACCCCGAGGCAGATTTTTTGAACCTCGCGATTGTCTCCTTCGACCTGCAATCCGTTGGGACAGTAGTCCTGGAAATTCTCAACGGAAAGAAAATCGCTCATGTATTGAATAACTTCTAATTGATTCATATCGATCTCCGACTTATTTGAGCTAAAATAATACCGTGTTGGCAGAAATAGTAGATTCTCAATGTATAAAATCAAAATGGTGTCTGATTTGCTCAACTATGCGATCACTGGCTCCGACCTGGGCTTTGATTAAATTCAGTGCCTTTTGGCCGATGTTGTTTCGATATTCTCTATCGTTGATAAATTGGTCAAGGATTTGCTTAATCCGCTGGCGGTTCTCAATGACAAACCCACATCCCTGATCCTTAAGCGCGATGGCCTCAAATGAATTGCGATATCGGGGACCGAATAACACAGCTTGTCCAAAAACAGCGGGCTCCGTGACATTATGCACACCCGGTCCGCAGCTACCTCCGACATAGGCTATATCGGTTTGATGGTAAATCTTAGCCAACATGCCAATGGTATTAATAATAATCACACGTTCCGATGAACCACCGGTGTTAGCCACATCTGTGTATCGCTGACTCTTGATATTCGCTTGTCGCAATGTATTCTCAATGTCGAGTATGTGCTTTTCATGCGGTTCGTGTGGGGCTAAAATCGCTTTCAAATTTTGGTATTGACCCAGGCATTCGATTAAAGCGGGCATTAGATGTACTTCATCAGATGGCCAGATACTACCCCCAATAAATATCACATCGTCAGCGCTTGATGTTTTAAACAATGATAATTTTTCCTTACCTTGGGTGATCAAACTATGGTTGTATACTTGATCGAAACCGGTGCTTCCCATCGTGAAAAGTCGTTCAGGATAGGGGTAAATTTGTAAAAAGCGTTGATAGTCAGCTTCGGAAACCGGGAAAATCAATTGAAAAATTCGATATATCTGCCGATTAAGATGTTTGGAAAATCCCTTGCCACGCCGCGATTTTTCAGAAAGCAAGGCAGACGTCATAATAACCGGAATTCGCAGTTTCTGAGCTGCCATCAGGTGATTTGGCCAAACATCGTATTTGGAAATAATCCATAAGTCCGGGTTGACGCTCCGTAAAAACCGAAATGCGTTGCTTCTGCTATCAAATGGGAGATAAACCTTGAAGGCGAGGTCGGAGTGTCCTTTGAAAAAGTTATAACCGGATGGTGACAAAAAAGAGGCGATAATATCAATCGCGGGATTGGATTTTTTAATGGTTTCAATAATCGGAACCGCTTGCGCCCATTCTCCTGCCGATGGGCAGTGGAACAAAATTCGTTTTCGCCTGGGATCCAATTTGCCAAGTTCGGCTTGTAGCGATGAAAACCAGTTTTTACGATTTTGAACACTTTCTTTGATTTTGGAATTGAAAATCGAGGCGATGGGCAATACAAACCTTATAACCGCTGTAATAACCAGATTGTATAAGAAACTCCAGAATGCGTTCATATGATGTAAAGGCTTATGAAGGATATAGGCCTTCAATTGCTTCAATGACTTGTTTGGATTCGATGTCTTTCATACATTTAAAATGACCTTTGGGACATTGATTGGCCCCCCATGGCGTGCATGGTCTGCATTTTAAGTCGACACTGACCACATGACTGTTTTCTGGCAAAGGGTAATACCCCAGTTCCTCGCTGGTTGGACCAAAAATAGCGACAAGCGGTTTCTTTTGAGATTGAGCTAAATGCATCATGCCGCTGTCATTGGTTAATACAATTGAGGCTTTTTGGAGCAATGCCGCCGATTGAATCAGTTTGAGCTGACCGGCGAAGTTCATTACCTTTTGCCCCATTTGTTTTTGCATAGAATCACACATCGCAACATCGGTAGGGCCACCCAAAAACGCAATTTGATAATTCTTTTCTTTTAAAAAATAACGAGCTACCTCTAAAAATCGATCCGTAAGCCATCGTTTGTTGTTGGAACTGGCCCCCGGACAAATAATGAGCAGTGGCTGAGAAGTATCAAAACCATTAGTGCTCAATTGATCTTCTATGAATTCAGTCTCTTGCTCTGGTATAAATACCTCGGTACCTTGTTGATCATAGCGCACACCCAGTAATTCTACAGCTTCGAAATACCTTAAATAAACATGTTTGGCATCCCCGTATCGATTGATTTTAAATAATACATAGAGGAAACGCTTAAACTGCTGTTTATGATATCGTGTGATTTTCTTGGAGCCCGATCGGAACCTTAAATATAAACTCCGTAGATTCTTATGGATATCTACAATGACGTTAAAGCGGGTCTCCTGGATTTGCTTTTTGATGCTTGCAAGGCCTTGAAGACCGGTGGATTTGTTGTAGGTGATAATATGATTCAAGTGTGGATTGGTTTTGATAAGATCCAAAAACTCTTGCTTGATTAAAAAGGTGATCTCGGCGTCCGGGTATTTTTTGCGCAGACATCGAATAACAGGTGTGGTGAGGACAATGTCCCCGATGGAACTCAGTCTGATAATCAATATCTTTTGAGGTGAATTCATTGATCATTACAGGTTTTGTTTATGGAAACTTGATCATGGTAAATGACTGAGTCGTGATTATTACTGCCCCTCTCGGTATTGATCCGGTCTGAGATATTCACCTGGTGTTGGCTTCTCTATTTTAGTAAAGGCGGGAACCAGTAGTTGAGCCAACCGCTGCGCCAAACAATTAACGCGTATAAAACAATGGTCGATGCCAATGTCGATCGCTCTGATTTAATTGCTGTCATATATTCCCCTTGAATCACCTCATTGGTTTTGATTTGGGAGAATAGAGCCGGAAACCACCGTGGAACTCTTTGGGTATACTGCTTAAACTCCTCACCGAACTGGTTTGTCAAATTGTTTTCTTCCCAATGAATAATCGGAATGTATTGGAAAAAGAAAAACGCGAGAAACCCCAATGTGAAGTATATGTGCACATTGGCCATTATGACCAAACCACCGCTTAAAAATAGATTGCCAATATACAGGGGATTACGAACATATGAATACGGTCCGCCAATAATTAATTTTTGTCCGGTGCTGAATGAGCGTGTTCGACTAACGCCACCTATGTAGGCGACACCGTAAATGCGAATCAACTCGCCTAACAAAATACAACCAGTCCCGATGATTATTGAATTGAAACTAAAGTTATCTTTACCATAAATGAGCATGTATACCAAAAATGGGAGAGGTGTATAGTTTCGGAATTTAAAAAAAAACTCGCCTAATTTTAACATAACAATCCGGATTTATATATTTTTAAGAAATAATGTCGTAGCTAATATTTAGTATAAATAACAATTCTGATTTAGTCTACTAGCGGTTCCACAGCGCAGCAATTATGGGTGAAACAGAGACCTGTATCATTTTCGTATCTGACTATCTACAAATTCCGTAAATTCCTCCATATGACGCTTGCTGCCAAACTTTTTACGACAGGACTGACAGAGGCTGTCGCTTAACTCGAAAATCTGATGGAAATAGAAAGCGATCAAGGTCAACAGGCACATATTGAGGCATAGCGAGATATAGTCAAATGTTGTGTTCAAAAAAGTTAAGCAGCAATATCCCTTTC
>CAZJUM010000027.1:0-19079 GCA_964549175.1 uncultured Pseudomonadota bacterium
AATTGGTAAGCTTTATTACCATACTTCTCAGTTTTAGAGGTACACAAAAATTTATATCGAACTCAGGTTATGTAAAACTCAATGTCTCAGCCACCTCAAATTTAGATAACGAATCAATGAAAAGTTTTAAGCGTATTATTCAATTTTAAACCAATTCATGTGAGAGGGTTATGGATTGCTGCGGGCAGTATAAACATACTGATATTAAAGAAGAAATGCATGGGCAGATCAAGGCAGTGATTGCGAAACATAAGCACAAGGCCGGGTCAGTCATAACCGTTTTGAGAAAATGTCAGGACATCGTCGGATATTTACCGACTGAGTTGATTAATGAAATCAGTGATGGGCTAAATTTGCCACGGAGCGAAGTATTTGGTGTCGCTTCTTTTTACTCTTTATTCCTTTTCGAGCCTAAAGGTCGTAATAAAGTTAAGATGTGCATGGGAACAGCTTGTTACGTCAAAGGAACTGCCGAAATTAGAAATCGTATTAGTGATCATTATAATGTCAAAGATGGGGAGAATACCGAAGACATGAAATATTCGCTGGAATCAGTCCGATGCGTCGGAGCATGCGGATTAGCACCTGTCGTGATTGTGAATGAGGATACCCACGGGATGGTCAGCTCGGACAAAATTGTCAGTATTTTGGACCAATACGAGTAACACTCACAACTATGGCCATGATTCAAGAGGAATCTGATTGATCAAGTAAAGACTGGTATCAAAGGAGGCAATAGAAAATGCGGATCAAAACGATAGACGATTTAAAGAAAATCAAACAAGAGACGTCCGACATCGTTCATATGAAGACCGGTAAAGTCAATACCAGAATTATGGTTCACCTGGGAACATGCGGAATCGCGGCAGGCGCGGCTAAAACCTTGGCGACCGTTAAAGAAGAAGTTGAAAAACTTGGCCTGTCAAATTTTGCGCTTATACCATCCGGATGTTTCGGGATGTGCAGCAGCGAGCCCAATATCACGATCGAAATCAAGGGCAAGGATCCTGTTGTATATCAATATGTCAATCCGGATAAGGCTAAAGAGATCATCAATGAGCATGCTGTTAGAGGCAATGCCATTCCTAAATATGCCCTGGCCAGTCGAGTTTATGGCAAGAGCGCCGGGGAAGACGCAGAAATTCCTAATCTGGCTGATATTCCCTTTTTCTCCCACCAGACCCTCTGGACCATGAGAAACAAAGGATTTATTAATCCTGACAGTATCGGTGAATACATTGCCAATGACGGATATTTTGCCGTTCACAAAGCCATTACCGACATTAGCCGAGAACAAATCATCGCGGAAGTCAAAGCATCCGGACTGCGTGGCCGTGGTGGCGGCGGGTTTCCAACTGGTTTAAAGTGGGAATTCGCCAGCAAAAGTGATGGCAATGAAAAATACGTGTTGTGTAACGCGGATGAGGGTGACCCCGGGGCATTTATGGATCGGAGCATACTGGAGTCGGATCCTCACTCGGTTATTGAAGGAATGATCATAGCCGCCAGAGCGATTAATGCTTCCAAAGGATACATATATTGTCGAACAGAATATCCACTGGCTATTGATTTCCTTTCCGGGGCTTTGGATCAAGCCCGTTCATGCGGATTCTTGGGGGACAATATCTTTAAAACTGATTTCTGCTTTGACCTGGAAATCTATGAAGGCGCCGGAGCCTTTGTATGTGGCGAAGAAACCGCCTTAATGTATTCTATCGAAGGAAAACGTGGTATGCCAAGGCCGCGACCACCCTATCCCGCTCACCAGGGACTATGGAAAAAACCCAGTATTCTAAACAACGTCGAAACATTCGCCAATATTCCACAAATTGTTTCCAAAGGTGGTGACTGGTATGCGGGTGTGGGAACCGACGGAAGTAAAGGAACCAAAGTATTCGCCGTATCCGGAAACGTGAATAAAATCGGATTGGTGGAAGTCCCCATGGGGATGAAACTCAGAGAGCTGATCTTCGATGTTTGCGGAGGAATTCCTAAAAAAAGGAAATTTAAGGCTGTTCAGTTGGGCGGTCCATCCGGCGGTTGTGTACCGGAACAACATCTGGATACCCCCATTGACTACGAAAAAATTATCAAAGTCGGAGCTATCATGGGATCCGGTGGTGCCATTATTATGGACGACCGAACATGTATGGTGGACATGGCGCGGTTTTTCATGGATTTCGTTCAAGATGAGTCTTGTGGAAAATGTACACCATGCCGTGAAGGGACCCGACGATTATTGGAAATCCTCAAGAAAATCTGTGACGGCAACGGTGAACCGGATGATATCCGAAAATTGGAAGAATTGTCAGTGACAGTGAAAGAAGCCTCATTGTGCGGACTCGGTCAAACAGGGCCAAATCCGGTTCTCTCGACATTACGATATTTCCGGCATGAATACGAAACTCATATCAATGATAAGAAGTGCCCGGCAAAAACATGTCCAAACTTGCTGGAATTCAGAGTTGATCCGGATCTATGTACCAAATGTGGATTATGCTTTAAAGCATGTCCTGCGGATGCAATTTCATGGCAGAAGAAACAAGTCGCGGTAATTAATATGAGTAAATGCACGCAATGTATGACTTGTTTTGCCAAGTGCAAACCAGACGCCATTTTTTAACCACCATGTTTCGTTAGCCATTCATCGGTTCACCAAATAGAACAACAATTACAACCGGTAAAAGTATTATGAAAACCGAAAATCAACTCGTCATTGACGACAAGACTTGTTCATTTCAGCCGGGTGAAACAGTATTGGAAGTTGCCAGAAATAACGGCCTTTATATTCCAACTCTGTGTCACTTGAAGCGAACAACTCCCACCGGAGCATGTCGAATTTGCATGGTCGAAGTCGATGGATCCGGAAATTTATTACCTGCCTGCGCAACAACAGCTGGTAATGGTATGGTTGTCCGTACCGAGTCAGATAAAGTCATGTTGGTACGCAAAGAGATCATTAAATTGATGCTCTCAAATGGAAATCACAACTGCCTGCTATGTGCCAACTCGGGTGACTGCACATTGCAGAACATGGCCTATCAATATGAAGTTCCCGTTGACAATTACCCAGTGACATCAACAAAGCATGAAACGGAGACAGACAATCCGTTTATTATGCGAGATTTTTCTCGATGTATACTGTGTGGTCGTTGCATCCAAGCCTGTAAGGATATTCAAGTCAATAACGCTATCGATTATGGATTCCGCGGAGCCGAACTCAAGATCATCACAGCCGGGAATAAAGCATTGAAAAACTCCGAATGCGTTTACTGCGGAGACTGTGTTCAAGTTTGCCCTACAGGCGCATTGGTTGAGAACAACGTTCAATACAAGGTGCGATCCTGGGAAACAGAAAAAACCGGAACCACTTGTGGCTACTGCGGTGTGGGGTGTCAAATAGAGTTACATACGAAAAACAATAGAGTTGTCAGGGTGACAGGTATTGAAGACGCCGCGCCAAATTACGGCAGCCTTTGTGTGAAAGGACGTTTCGCCTTCGACTTTATTGATTCTCCGGAGCGATTAAAAATACCACTGATCAAAGAAAATGGTGAATTTCGAGAAGCGTCTTGGGATGAAGCACTTGATCTGGTGGCTAAGAGGTTTAGCGAAATCAAAGAACAATATGGATCAGATGTGTTTGCTACACTCTGTTCGGCTCGGATCACCAATGAGGATAATTACATCGTTAACAAATTTACAAGGGCGGTACTTAAAACCAACAGCATCGATCACTGCGCCCGTCTCTGACACTCCTCAACAGTAGCCGGTCTGGCTGCGACATTTGGAAGTGGCGCGATGACAAACACAATCGCGGATTTTGAGAAAGCTGATGTTATTTTGGTGACGGGTTCTAATACAACAGAAAACCATCCGGTACTTTCTTCGTACATAAAACGAGCGGTTAAATTCAACGGCACCAAGGTGATCGTTATTGATCCGCGAAAAGTGAAAATCGCTGATCATGCCCATAAATATTTGGTTCCGAACCTGGGTTCTGATATTGCCTGGATCAATGGCTTAATTCATGTCATCATCAAAGAAGATTTGCATGACAAAACGTTTATCGAGGAAAGAACCGAGAATTTCGAAGCCATGGCGACAGCTGTGGAAAAGTTCACCCCGGAATATGTCGAGGAAATCTCAGGAATCAAAGCCGAGGATATCATCGAAGTCGCTCACATGTATGCGACGGCAGAAAAGGGCAGTATCGCTTATTGTATGGGAATCACTCAGCATATTAGCGGAACCGATGCCGTGAAGTCTTTGGCTAACCTGGCTATGCTCTGCGGTAACGTGGGTATTGAAGGTGGTGGTGTTAATCCCCTCCGTGGGCAAAACAACGTCCAGGGGGCTTGCGATATGGGTGGTTTGCCAAATGTATTCACAGGTTACCAGAAAGTGGAGGACGAAACTGTTATCGCCAAGATGGAAAAAGCTTGGGGTGTTACAGATTTATCCAACAAAAACGGTTACATGAACACCGAAATCGTACCGATGGCTTTGGAGAAAAAAATTCGGGCGCTTTATGTGGTGGGTGAAAACCCCTTGGTTTCTGATCCGGATCTCAATCATGCCAAGAAGTGTTTTGAAGCTTTAGATTTCCTTGTCGTTCAAGATCTTTTCCTTAACGATACCGCAAAACTAGCTGACGTTGTTTTGCCAACTAAGTGTTTTGCGGAAAAAGAAGGAACGTTTACGAATACCGAACGAAAAGTCCAACGTGTTCGTAAAGCGGTAGAAGCTCCGGAAGATGTTCGAGATGACTGGGCAATTCTTTGCGAAATCGCGACCCGCATGGGATATGAAATGAAGTATGATAATCCTAGCCAAATCATGGACGAAATTGCTTCAGTGACTCCGTCCTTTGGCGGAATATCTTATGATCGCTTGGAAAAAGAACCGCTTCACTGGCCCTGTTCGAACAAGGATCATCCGGGAACCCCGATCTTGCATACCAAGGCATTTACTCGAGGTAAAGGGGCTTTCCAAGCCATTGAGTTTAAAGAGCCAGCTGAAAAGACAGATCAAGAATACCCGCTGTATCTCACTACAGGGCGTGTGCTGTATCAGTATCATTCACGCACTATGACCGAGAAAACTAAGGACATCAATGTGGTTTCCGGAGAATGTTTCATCGAAATGACACCCAAAGATGCCCACAACGCGGCTGTTAACAATGGTGATATGGTGAAGGTAGCATCAAGACGGGGTGAAATTGAAGCCCGAGTGAAGGTCACTCACCGCATTAAGCGAGGAAGTGTCTTCCTGCCATTCCATTTCAGTGAAGCCGCAGCCAATAAGCTCACCATCGCGGCTTTGGACCCGACATCCAAGATTCCGGAGTACAAAATCTGCGCCGTTAAAGTAAGTCCTGCCTAATTTCTATCGAGAGTTTCCTGGCGGGAACTCTTGACATGAATCCATCACGGACAAAGTTAAATACTAAGCGCGGCTATAGAAGCAACGACCACCGCGCAAGGTCCTATACAAAATGCAAAATATGGATTGCCAGCTTGGCAAGAAGCCAAAGATCAAATTGGGATAGTACTGACACGCAAAATCGCTTGTAACGGATTGGGGATATTCGCGCTTTCACCCCGCACAGATGCAGCCATCTCTTATATCGAACCGGATCGCTGTGGTAACTGAATAAAAATACTTCGATAAACACCTCGGAATGAGGAGGGATATCATCTTGCCTGAGTGCGGACCAGGGGGAGCGATTTTAATTTATCAGGGATTGCACTGACTCGTATTTGCTAAACTCTTTACGATAATCCGAGGTAAACTTCATTGTCTCTCCGCTCACAGGATGTTCGAACTCCAGTGAATAAGCATGCAGCAGTTGTCGGTCGATTATACCGTAAGGAGGGAAGTCAGGTTTCATTTCTTCTTTTAAAATGGCCAAAAACTGCCGATCACTTTGGCCATATAGCTTATCTCCCAATATCGGATATCTGATAAACTCAGCATGGCATCTTATTTGGTGCGTTCTGCCTGTAAACAATTTGACATGGGCCAAGGTCAAACCGTTAGCCACATTATATCTTGTAAAAAGCGTTTTGGAGGGTTTTCCTGTGGGGCTGATAATTTGGCGGATTCTGACACGACCTGGTAAAGGGATGTTTTTTTTGATTGGCTGATCCACAAGAATCTCCTCTTCCTTAAGTTCTCCTCGCAGGATGGCCACATACTCTTTTTGGGGAATTTGTTGGGAAAACTGCTCCCCCAGTATGGAGGCAATCTCCTTTTTTCTGGAAATCAGGATAACGCCCGAAGTTTCTTTGTCCAGACGATGAACCGCATAAAGTTCTTCAAATCCCGCCTTTTCCTTCAGTATGTTAATAAGGGTGTTGCGATAGTATTTTCCCGACTCGTCAATGGGAATATTGCCATTTTTATTAACAACAATGATGGTGTCATCCTGGTACAATAACTCAAATGTTGTATCAATCTCCGGTTCTGCGGAACGGGGACGATCATACGAAATGATATCTTTGTTGATCAGCATATAGTAAAGGTTTACTTGACGGCCATTGACCCTAATCGCGCCTGAAATGATGGCTTCCTGCCAATCTTCACGCGGGAGGTAGGGGAAGCGTCGGGTTAGAAAATCGATCAAATAGTCATCGCTTTGATGACGAGTATAATTGAATTTTTGCATGGAGAAAGATCAAGGGGTATGTCGGGAATATACTTTTTGGGTTCGCGCTCAGCAAATAGTATTAAACCATCAGATTTATCCGGTGAAAACAGCTATATGGTCTTTTTTTCTTCGATCAGCGCCAATCTTTCTGAGAACTATAATACCGTGTAGAATCTGAAAACTAAATGCTGTCTTCTTTTTATGCCATCTCTGTTAATCCACTATCAGATAATTGTAAATCGATATTTGTCTGTTGATCGAGCATTTGAGGATTGATTTATATCTACGGATCACATAATTTATGCCCAAAACGCTTAGAGCTAACCATAGGATTTTTCTGGCACGAGATTAATGAAAGCAAATTTATTAGTTGTAACCGGTAACGAGTTTAAAAACACAATCACTTCGGATCTTGAAAACCTTGGGTTTTCTTTATATTTTGCCCGAGGCCGATTAAAGGTAAAGGAGATATTCAAAGAGCGGCAAGTTGATGTGATTGTGTGGCTGTTGAGTGAAGATGAAAAAAGGTTGGCGGGAGACTTGCTGACCATTTTCAATGAAAATGAAGATGTTCCGATTGTGATTATAACTGAAAAACTGGCGAACTATAATTTTTCAGAGAAAATCAGAGCCTCCTATACCAATATTGATATCAATGATGATCCTAAAGAAATTCGAAAAGCGATTGAAACTGCCTGCACACAGTCATTGGGAAAAGAGGCAATAAGGAAAGAAAAAGACTTACCTGAAATCGAATTCAAGAATACCGTTAGTAGTATGGTTTCTGATCAGAAATCATATGAATCAGATGTTCATGGCAGTGAAGATAAGCTTCATCTAAGTTCGCCGTGGATTGCGGTGGGGAAAAAAGAGAAAGATATCTTATCCGATCAGATGATCGAAAAAAAAACATCGAAAATCAAAAGTTTTATACAAAACTTAATAAAAAAGCCGTAAGGATTGAGGACAAAGGTGGGGAAACTTGACGGCTGGATTAGAAGGAACAAAGTGGCGAAAAATGTCATTCAATATCTAACTTATTCCGCTATTTTTCGCACACCTGTTTCAGATCGAATGACTACTTCTTTTTCATGGCGTTAACAGCATCTCTCAGACTTTTACCCGGCTTAAACTTGGGAACAGTTTTAGCTGGAATCTTAATCTCTTTCCCTGTTTGAGGATTTCGACCTGTTCGAGCAACTCTCTGAGTTGTTGAGAAAGAACCAAAACCAATCAGCTGAATAGTCTTTCCCTTAACCAATGCATCCTGAACATTCTTGATCATACTGTTAAGTACTTTTTCTGCAGCCGCTTTCGTTAATCCGGTGTCCTCAGTAATAAGGGATACCAGTTTGGCTTTAGTGAGGTTTGAACTCATATTCCTCCTGAAGAATATTTGAAAATTAATTAAATTCTTCCTAGAACCTAGGAATGACCAGTAGTTGCTTTGGCTTTCTAGCATAGAATTAAGAAATGTCAATTCATTTAACGCGCTTTTTTGCATTTTTTTCGCCAGAAGTACAGACGGACATTGGGGTTGCAAGATCTTAATCTTGTTCTTGGGCGCATATATTTAATAATATTAGATAATTAAATAGGCTTAATACCCGTGATTGCCCTGAATATGCAACTTGAAGCGCTTTGTTTTTATTGGGGAGTTTTTTGCGATTTTTGAGCGAATTAAGACTATTACTGAAGAAACGGAAATTTAGGGCATGCTTGAAAAATGATTAAATTTGAACTAAAAAAACACAAAAAATGAGGAAAAATTCGTAAATGTTTTGTTTTGGGGCTTGAGGTACTGATGATATTTGAAGTTAAATTGGGAAGTAAAATCAACAAATATAAGGAAAAATTATCTTTGACCGGACTCCTCTTGGCAATTTTAATGATCTGCCTGAATTCTTTAGCTTTTGGTGATGAAAAACTATTGTTTTCCGAAGCACAGACTGCGTTTACAAAGGGATTGTCACAATCCGGTTCAGAAAAACAACTCACTATGCTTAAAGCCGCAAAATTGTTTGAGACTATTGTAGAAGATCATCGGGTGGTCAATGGGTTTGTGTTCTACAATATCGGAAACGCGTATTATGAAGCCGGAGAGCCAGGAAAAGCGGTATTATATTATCAACGAGCCAAACGTTTAATTCCCGGATCAGTGGATCTTGAATATAATCTTAATCTGGTTAGGCAAGAGCTTAATATTCCGAAAGCGGAAGATAGTTGGTGGGATGGTTTTAAAAAAGGTCTGTTGTTTTGGCATTTCATGTTGGCGTACCATACTCGGAAAATTGCCTTCTTGGGATTTTTCGCATTGTTTTGGGCTATGTTGACGATAATGATATTTAAACGACATTTGTTAATTAAGGCGATTACAATACTCATGTTTATCGGATCGATCGGAATGGGCGGATCTTACTTTGTCTCGGCATTTGAACTGCATCTTGCCGAGACAGGGGTATTGATTGATCATGAAGTGGAGGCACGCAAGGGGCCTAGTAAAAGCTATGAGAAGTATTTTGAAGAAATGCTGCCAGGAGGGACAGAATTCAAACGACTGGATGAGCAGGGCGATTGGTGGAAAATCGAGCTCCTCAGCGGAGACCAGTGCTGGGTGAAGGAAGAGGTTGCTGAGTTGATTTAATGGCTGTCTTTTTGTTTGTGAAATGTTTACCGAGCGTAAAGATCATCAACTTTGTTTTTGTGTCGCTTTTAAAGAGCGATACAACACATAGACTCCAAATAACACCATGGGGATGCTAAGCCACTGCCCCATGTTCAATATCATTTCCGATTGTGTGGATACCTGTCTTTCTTTGAAAAACTCAATCAGAAATCGAGTGACAAAACCTGAAATAAACGCGGTTCCGGTCAAAAATCCCGGTGCTATTTTTTTACTTTGGGTGATATAAAGACCAAGTAATACTAAAAAAATAATCAAATAATTGATCGATTCATAGAGTTGAGCCGGATGACGGGGGACATTGTCCACTCGCTCAAAAATAACACCTAGTGATGAGCTTGTCCTTTTTCCCATAATTTCGGAATTCATGAAATTGCCCAAACGGATAAAACATCCGGAAATCGCGATCACTATGGTTAATCGATCAAAAACCCAAAAGAAACTGAATCCTTTTGTGGTCTTGGTATAATACCAAACAGCCAATAGAAGCCCTATCCCCGCGCCATGGCTGGCAAGGCCACCTTCCCAAATGCGCAGTATTCGAATAGGATTGCTGAAATAATACTCAGGATTGTAAAAAATACAATGACCTAACCGGGCACCTACAACAGTGCCAATAGCCAAACAGAGAATGAGGCGATCAAGTGTTTTCTGAGCTTTGTTTTCTCGGCGATAAACCCAAGAGCCAATAAATGATCCGACAACAAATGACATCGCAAACAATAGCCCGTACCACCGAACCGGTCGTTCGAATCGAAAATCAAAACTCCAGGTCCATCGAGTAAAAAATCCGACAGGATCCCCAAACAACAAATTGGACTGCGCGAGCAAACCATAAGCTAATCGGCCACCAATCAATATAATGAACATAATGATAATGATCGACAGGTTGATTTGAAAATCATTTTTCTTTGGATTTTTGATAGCAGCCATCAAAAAATAGTAGCCCAATACCACACAGAGAAGTGTCCAGATGAAGTGCCACTCCATCGATAAAGTAAACATAACCGGATCGACATTCCATTTAAGCGCTTGGTTGATCATACATTTGATTGGTCAAACGGTTTTCAATCTTCTTTTGGAATAATGTCATAACTTCCGAATAGTTTGTAGTTAATTTTGTTCTTATCCAAAGCTTCTAAACAAGTTTCAACACGATAGTTATTATAAAAATCAATAAAAAAACAATAATGCCAGGGTTTATTTTTTTGAGGTCGTGATTCTAATCGGCATAAGTTAATATTAAAGACATGAAATTCTCTCAATAACTCAAACAAGAGAGAATGGCGATCTTCATCAAACATGACATACAACGCTGTTTTTCCCCTTGTAAAATCGGGTTGATATTCTTTTGGTCTTTTTTGCAGCACCACAAATCGAGTAATATTCTCTCGGTAATCTTGAGTATCGTCTGCCAGAATCTTATCATGATATTCATTGCCTATATGGGCAGCCGGATAGGGGATAATTGCCGCGACAGGTTCATTCGATTGCTCTAAAAACAATTCACCGGAATGAATATTAGACTTGGAGAACACGACCTCAGCCTGGGGTATATGTTTGGAAGCAAACACCATATTTTGATTGTAAGCCATTGGGTGACAAAAATATTGAGTAACTTCGTTTAAGGGCACATGGGAGAGAATGCTGTATCTGACATCAATCAGCAATTCATTAACGATAATAACATTGGACTCTACCAAACTATCTTGTGCCTGGCCAACGGTGCCTGATGTTGAGTTCTCAATGGGCATTACTCCGATCACATGTTCACTGGCTTGCACCTCGTCAGTTATTTGGGGAATGGTTGTGGTGTATTCGATTCGTTTGATGCGATCACCACCAATTCTGTGGGCAGCCTGATGACTGAATGTTCCTTCAGGGCCAAGGGTATAAATGGTATCAAATTGACTAGGTTTTTTAATCATTTTATTGAATGCGAATAGTGGGGCTTCGACTCTCCCCCTTAAATGATATTGGCAGACTATGCATTTGGATCAGGAGATTTTTATTTAGTTGTCTTACCGATGATGCCCTTATGGAATCCAGTATGTTTTTTGTGTTATTGTAATTCCGGTCAAATAACTTGATATTCAACTATCACAAAAAAAGAATAGCAATTAAAACAAGTTAATGACGAAATTGGATATCAACTCATGTGTTCCGCGCTATAGTCAGAAATCCGTTTTATGGGAACACATGATCACATCACTTTCAAGTACGGCTGGCGCCTTGTCAAATCCATTTTTATTAAAAAAGGGAAACGAAAAAAGCAATCCGATAATCGTGTGAGAATTGATAAAGAAACTGAAAAACAACAAGAAAGACCATTGTTTCCCATCACTCCGTTGGATTTGACTTTATGGTCAGGCAAACGGGCTAAATTGTCATGCACAAAATATTGTTCTTGAATCAATCCGATGAGCGACGGGGCAATAGGAGAAAAACATATACTTGGTAAATTCCGCAAGCGCAAAATCACTGCTTTCGCATATGGAACAAAAATTCAAGGCGATTTTTAACATACATTTTTGAATCCGGCGGGTCATGTTTTTGAAATAGGATGCTTTTCCAAAGCCAGTGGTCGTTTGCTTTGGGTATTCCGTCACGCGAAGGAACCTGACTTCAGGAATTCAAGTGGCAGGTTTTACGGTTCTGATCAAGATCAGACATTTTTGATCTGATTCTTAACATATTGATTTGACGCGAATGTTGAAAACAAGTAGCGTTTTTCGAATATTTGGTCGCTTATGTTTATAAATTTTAATAAGGATTGGTTAGAATGTTAAATTTAATTCGTGACAACGTTCAATCTTTTGGAGTGAAGTTTATCGTCGCAGTGGTAGCCATCATGATGTTGACGTTTGGACTATCGACATATCAAAACCAAGGCATCAACACCCTGGCCGAGGTCGATGGGGTGGAAATAAGACTGGAAAATTACCAAAGAGTATACGAGCACGAAGAACGTCAACTTCGGGAGCAATATCAAGAGAATACAGAACAGTTCATCAAGATATTTCGCTTGAAATCACGTGTGATGCAGCAATTGATCAACAATGCGGTACTTTTGAAAAATGCTCGGATCAATGGGCTTGAAGTCTCTGATTTGGAATTGGCCATGGCCGTCTATGAGAATCCGGCCTTTCAAACAGACAATCGATTTGATCAAAAAAAATATGATCGTTTGCTAAAAAACTACCGCACTAACAAAATAGCTTATGAGAAAGACCTCAGAGAATCTTTACTGACACAGAAATATTTAAATTTCTTGAATTCAGGAATATCTTTTAGCCGGAAATATGTGGAATCCGAATATAAGCGTTTCAATACTGAGCTAGATGTTCAAATGATCGAGCTAATTCCGGAATTGTTTGCCGATCAAGTGAAAATCACTGAAAAACAAATTAAAAGCTATTATGAATCTCATAAGACTGATTTTGAGCAAAAAAAGCAGTTTGTGATCGATTACCTGTTGTTGACCGCTGATGATATGAAAGACAAAGTCATTGTGCGCGACAAGGAAATTACCAAGTACTATGACAAACACAAAAACACGGAATTTAGCATAAAGGAGTCCTACAATTCCCGTCATATTCTTATTCCAGTTGAAGGTAAGCAAGAAGCAAAAGACGATGAGAAAGCCAAGAAACAAGCAGACCGGATTTATGCTGAACTCCGGAAGAATAAGGAAAATTTTGCCAAATTGGCGATGGCACACTCGGCAGATCCGGGCTCAAAAAAGAATGGGGGAAATCTGGGTTGGGTAACCCAAGGTAGCTTTGTTCAAGCTTTTGAACAGACGGTCGCGTCGTTGAAAAAAGGTGAGATTTCAAAGCCCGTGAAATCCCAATTCGGTTATCATATCATTGAGTTGATTGACAGAAAAGAGGCGAGGATAAGGCCTTTGGATGAAGTCAAAGATGAGATCACGGACGCGGTTCGGTCGGGTAAAGCAAAACGAAGATTAAAGAATAAAGTTTCTAAATTGTTGAAAGTGGAAGAAGGCGCAATCAAGGCTTCTATGCAGGAATTGGCAACTACCATGGGGAAAAAGGTACAACAAACCAAATCCTTTGATGACGAACAAAAACTGGAAGGATTGGATTACTCCTATAGTCTGTATACCGCTCTGGCATCAAAAGCTTTAGGAGACCGAGATTCATTTGAGCTAGCTGCTGATGAAGGTATGATTGTTTATGAAATCAGAAAGATCATTGATCCCTTTATCAAACCTTTGGAAGAGGTAAAAACACAGGTTCAGATGTTTGCCAGACAAGAGGCCGAAAAAGCCTTTGTTAAACAGAAGGGTATTGAATTGGCGAAATCGATTAAGAACAAAAAACAATACGATAAGCTGATTAAATTATTAAAAACCAAAGCGACTGCGATTAAATTCAAACTTGTTGACAACAATCAGGAAGCCGGCAATATGGATTTTAAAACGGGAGTGTTTAAAATGTCCCCCGGGGATATTAAGTTGATCACCAAGGGGCAGAGTGATGTACTGGTCTATTTAAACAGCAAAACAGAACCGCAAGAAATCGTCAAAGATGACGAAATTAAAACCATGGAAAACCAAATACAGAGACAGAAAGCCACAGTGATGCTAAATGGCATCATTGCTAATACCAGAAAAGAGACTGAAATCAAGTATAATCAAAAGTTGCTACAAGCGTTACAAATTGAGTCGCTTTCTTAAAAAAATAACTTGCGATTCCTTCTTTCTCAAGTTATCAGATAGATGAGCACTTTGAAGAATTAATTCTGACGAGGGCACTGCTATTTAAATGTCTGAACCCTGACTTCACCAAAACCATAGGAAATCAATGGAAATCTTAAATCAACTGGAAAACAAAATCTCAGTTGCTGTCCGCAAAATTAGCGAGTTGCAAAGTAGACTCAAAGAACTGGAAACAAAAAACCAGAAATATAAGGATATGCTATCCAGGTTAGAGAGTTTCGACTCGACACTGGGAGCGGTTATAAGTAATGATAATATGACCGAGAGCACGATCACTGAAACTGAACCATCAAGCGGTGAAGAATCACGGTCTGATTCAGCAGGTGATTCCTCCAATTTTTCCTATTCACACAACTCATCAGATTTTGTTAATGAAATCTGAGAGCATACCGAGAAAAAGTTTATTAAAATATAAAGGCAACGCAGGTTATAATGCCATTGTTTTCCGAATGCCTGTAGCTATCGGAACAAAAGCCTGGTATTAGAAGTAACGTGGGATGCTTGATTGACCCTTTGAATAATCTGGCATGATTGATTGAGGCGTTGAGTATCAGGCCGGATACCGAAGAAGGACAAAATCCCTGATGCGATTTCGTGAAGTCAACCCTTGGCTTTGCCGGAAAGCGAACATGGTATGAATCAATTTCAAAAAGGCATTCTGACCAAGTATCTAGTGAAGGAATTCCAAGTGTGGCAATAATTGGTTATACGGCGGCACTTGGTCAAACTCATTTTTTCCCTTCGACATTTCAATTGGATTTACTTACAATTTCCCCCGTATTTGCATATCCGATTCATTTCAATAAACCATTGTTGTAGCTACCATCCGCTATTCTGTTTCTTAGGTATCCAATGAAAAAGTTGTTTTGTCTCATAATTTTATTTTTAGCTGCGTTTACGCAGAGTTGTAATTATCACTACTATCAAGGGACAAAACTGGAAGAGGAAGGGCGCTTCGAGGAAGCGAATATTGAGTATCATCGTGCCTATACACAATCCCCGGATGATGATGACTTTCGGGAGGCGTACCGACGTACCAGTGTCAAGACGGCCGAAGATTTAATGGAACGTTATCAATTATACCTCAAGAAGAAAAATTTTCACTTGGCGTTCCATCGCCTGGAACAGGCGCGGACATTAAGGCCTGATAATCCGGAAATCAACTTGGAAATGAAGAAGTGGCACCGAGTATTGATTGCGGGGCGAATCGATTTTAAATTTCGAACCTTACGAAATCAAGTGCCATTGTCCGATCAAATGATTCTTCAGGTGAGGCTTAATACATTTAATCCCAATCGACAACTTGAAGCAGCCATAGACAACCAAACTTATGTGTTCAGTGTTGAGGATGTGTTGTATGATCCCCCACAAAATATTTTGATGTTTTATACAATAAACTCGATCGGCGTGAATCTGGTCAATAGAAGTCGGTTTTTAGGGAAATCAAAAGTTGGCGGTGCTGTGGGCAAGCTCAAAAACTCCATGTCATCATCTCGTTATCAGAAGTTTGTTGACTTTCGAACCCCAGTCTTGGTGAAAATACAGGGGCATTTAAATACCGGAAATAGTGAGTTACTTCCCGTTGATCAACATTATCCCATCGACCTGTTAAAACAAGCCAACGATTCGCAATTCAAATACCCCGCGCGCGAGATTCGATACTCCCTCAAACTGAGTGAAAACACGATACAGGTGGAAAGTACTTCCGGATATATTGGGTTTTTGCCGCAGATGCTTTATATGAATCGGCAAAATCGGAGAATTTTTCTGGACTTTGGACACCTGGAATTGTATCAGGCCAAAGTCGGTGGGTTGTGGTCATTTCGTCGCATCGTATCAAAAGATCGGACTTATTTAAGTGATCTTCGTAAAAACCTCTTGTTGAATCCCTATTTTTATTATCGAGACGGTAGTTTTATATTCCGAAAGCCCTCAGATTATTGATGGACTGGCGCTGTCACTAAATAGAAAACTGCCATACGCCACGCACTCGGCGAAAGGGCGTTTAACCCCCTTTGTCCGTCGGGATGCTTAAGCAAGCTATGCTAAGCATCTTACGAAAGCACCGGTGGTAACTTAACTCTTTATCTAAAAGGATGTTGACGGGGTTTTCTTTTTTGATCGCGAATTTGGTTTTATCCTCTTTAAAGTCAGGTAATAACACAACAGATGGTACGGGAAAAAATGATTGATCTCAGTAAGGGATTGTTAAAACCGAGACCGAAAAAGGATCCACTCCAATTGATGTTTGACCAAATCGCAGGAAGGATTTTTTATCGTTAATAAACGGATCGGGATCGGCAGTTGACAAAACATACCCCCATCGTTTTGAGGTATTGATCGAAGGTAGTTCGAATTTCAGAGCTTGATCGTAAAAATTCATCACAACATAAATCGTGTCATCAATGATTTCCTCACCGTCTTTTCCATCAATTAAAAATGCTAATGAGCGGACCGGAGAATGAAATTTGGGATCATTGGCTTTGGTATTGTGCCAACTGATATCGGCAATACCAGATGCGGGATTGATGTCTCCGGTGAAGAAATGCTCGCGTCGAAGAATCGGATGTGTCTGCCTAAATTGGATTAATTTTTGCCAAAACCGATACAATGATTGATTTTTAGTCAATAGATCCCAATTAATCCAAAACGTCTCATTATCCTGACACCACGCGTTGTTATTGCCATTTTGAGTTCGACCGAATTCATCACCGGCCAGGATCATTGGTGTTCCTTGGCTTAATAACAATATGGCAGCCATATTGCGTATTTGTTTGAGTCGATTTTGCTTGATTAACAAATTATCTGTAGGACCTTCAAATCCGAAATTTGTTGAAAAATTGTCGTTACACCCGTCTCTGCCATTTTCTCCGTTCTGAATATTATGCTTGGCGGCATAGGAAACCTGATCCATCATCGTAAATCCATCGTGCGCGGTAATGAAGTTAATTGAATGATACGGATTACGTCCCGAATGTTTGTATAGATCCTCACTACCTGTAATTCTGGAGGCCACCTCCCCGGTAAGTCCCGGATTACCCGCGCAAAACATGCGGATAACATCTCGGTATTTTCCGTTCCATTCCGCCCATCGCTTTGACGCCGGAAAACTACCCACTTGATATAAGCCCGCGGCATCCCAGGGTTCCGCGATGATCTTGGTTTCCATTAGGATGGGATCTTTGGCTATGGCTTCCGGCAAGGGCGGATGGAGCATTACATGTCCTTGTTCATCACGTGTTAATATCGACGCCAGATCAAAGCGAAAACCATCCACATGTATTTGTACAACCCAGTACCGGAGCGCGTCCACTATCATCTTTCGCACGACAGGATGATTACAATTCATGGTGTTGCCGCAGCCGGAATAATTTTTGAATTCTCCCTGATCATCCAAAAGGTAATACACGTTATTGGCGATCCCCTTAAAATTGATGGTGAATCCATTATGGTCTCTTTCGGCTGTATGATTGAATACAACATCAATAATCACTTCGATTCCAGCTTTATGAAATGCTTTCACCATCTCTCTAAACTCTTGGATGGCTCCAAATCCGACAGAATTAGAGGCAAATGAGGATTTAACGGAGAAGAAATTGATGGAACTGTATCCCCAACTATTCATTAACGGCTGTTTGGTCACAGGATTGATAAATGGACAATCCGTTTCATCAAACTCATTAATGGGCATGAGTTCAATGGCTGTGATTCCAAGATCCTTTAAATAATCTATTTTTTCACTTAAGCCGAAAAAGGTACCAGGACGGGTGACTTGGCTACTGGAATGGTTGGTAAATCCCCTGACATGGAGCTCATAGATTATTGATTCATTAAATGGTATGTTGAGTGGTGTATCTCCCTCCCAATCAAATTCGACCTTTTCATAGTATCCGTAGCCTTTTTGGGGGTTTTGATTTTTATCACTCCCCCAGTTTTCAAAACCGGCGATAAATTTAGCATAAGGATCAATCAATTGAGCATTTGGATCAAACAGTCTTCCTTGTTGACGATTATTGATACCACAGATTTTGTAGTTGTAATGAAAAGCCGGGGGAAGCCCTTCAACTTTGATATGCCATACACCACCGGTTCGATTGATTTTTCTATCAAAAATAATTTCATGCGGAGAATCAAAGTTACCATTCCAATACAATAACAATGTCACGGAAGTGGCTTCCGGCGCGAAAATCGCGAAATTGTGTCCTTGAGATCGCGGTGTTACTCCATACGGCATGGGAAAACCTTGACTGCTGCTCAGTTGATATTTTGTTGGGGTTGTCATGTTCGGGTGGTTTTTAAATTATGCTAAAAAGATTAAATCATTGGTCAGCTAAAAACGATTTGGCACATTTATCATACATATCGGGAGTATATTGAAGTCGGTGCATAATGAAAACCACCATCGAACGTATCATAAATTCGGTGCGGAGCTCAACATGGGTTAAACAAAAAAACAACTTGTTTGGCTAATCAAGAAATAGGGGGGATATTTGTATGGTGCCAGATTTCATTGTAAGAAAAAAATTCCGGATTGAATCATGTCTCCAGTTTTCTGAAGTTTCTCGATATGCTGCTCCTTTTTCAAACAGATAATAAGACAATAATTCCGCAATTTCTTTTTATAACTATTGGTAACTTCCCTAAAACAATGCGCGTTTTCTTATGATATATTCATGTTTCAACGCCCGGTAAAAAAGATAAATTTCTGTAAACCAATGATCGAAGTGTCACAAATTGTAGTTACTAACAATTCCGATTAAATTGCGCAAGGAAATAGAGAATTAATGATATCAATTGATTGGATCTTGTAGTAGCCTGTAAAATAACAAAAGCCAGAATCGCATTGATATCATGACAAAATCAGAGTAAACTTGGTTCAGAGTCGCTTGAGTAAATTGCCGTATTATTTACCCGAGCCAATTTCTTTTATACAACGCGCTGAATTGAATGAGTTATAGTTGATTCTTGTGTTTGAGAGTGAAGTGGCGTACCCCTTTGTT
>CAZJUM010000028.1:0-19051 GCA_964549175.1 uncultured Pseudomonadota bacterium
CTAATGCAGGGGGATTAACAAAAATCCGTCAAAAACCTTGTCAAGTAAAAAATGACTTTTTTGCACTTTTTTAATAAGTTCTGAATAGATACGACTTTAGTTCTCTTTTTTCGCACGAGTACCGAAGCTTAGAAAATCAAGTTTTACCATTAGCTGAACGCATTTATAACCGAAAGTCTTATATTAAACCGTATTAACCAGCGCAAATCAGTCACTGCATGATTGGGATTCGGATTGTTTTTATTGTTTCCCTTATTTTCTCTCAAGCGTGCCAATTCTTAGCTTCAATCTTGAAATTGGATGCGAGCTTAAATCTAAAGCTCGGCAAGATTTGCTCTGCAGAACGTCACTGTCTTTGACTTTTGTGATATAATTGGTAGAAGTTTCATCTCATAACAGACAGGCTGGCTTCCGGTTTTCTCCCAGGAAAACGCGTCAATCCCTTCTAAAAAAGCTTGAAAGTAGCCATTTCCGCTTTTTCTATCAATTCTTTGTTTTTCTGAATTCCACCGGTATTGAATAGCCTCGCCAGAATCAAGAAAATCACCATCATTGTTGTGATCACGCTGAAATTTCATACTATCTAGCCCAATTAAATCGCTGGTTGTTGAGACCTCAGCGAAGTTATAGTCTTTTTCAAATAAAACCAGAAAAATCAAATATTCCTCTTCCAAAGTTAACTGCTGCAAAAATCCCCCTATTGTCTTTTCCACTCCCGGCACACTGGTCGATACAACTCCCATAAAGGAGCAAATAACCACCAAAGTGACCAATACCTCAACCAATGAAAATCCGGAATTAATTGTGCTGTCTATAAATTCTCCACTCGTATGTTTTTCCCAAAGTTGTAGTGCCATAAAATTGTATAATTTTAAGGTCAGAATTCCCATTCTCGATGCCAACCATCATTTTTAACTGGATAAGGTCACTTGGCTGATCCATATTGGGGAATGGATCAAAAAAAACACCAGGATTCAGTAAGTTCGAATTATCAGATAATTGTTGGACTTCGGTGTTAATTCGCTCAATATAATTAAGCCAGGATTCCACGGGGTGACTAACAAACGGATAATTTGAAGTTGTTGAAACAAGTTTGCCGGTTAGTCCGATTAGCATTAAAAAGATAATCATACCGATCATAACTTCCACTAATGTCACTCCGGATGGCAGCATGCTATTCTGTTCTGATTCTTCCGTTGATGTTGATGACCACTTTTTTAGAGACCCCATCATAATGAAGCATTAAAGTTTTGGGAGAGGCAAATCCTTTTGCCGAAAAACTAATATTGCCGGTTACTTGATAGTAAATCGCGGTGTTTAAATGAAAAGCGGATGTTAGCACCCATTGATCATTTTGAAGATATTCAATTATTAGTTGTTGATCCTCTATACTGAGCCGATAGGAACGATTTTCCAGAATCGACCGTATCCGAGTCAACTGCAATTGCTGAATCAGATCATGGGTCGCGGATTCAACTTGCTCTTTTGTCCAAAGTGTTTGATAGGAAACAGCACTTACCCCGGCAACAATAGAAATGATACATAAAGTGATTAATAACTCAATTAAAGATAGGCCCTGGGTTCGAAATCCATTCGCGTTTACAGGCTTCGAACGTCGCGGTGAGGCTGCTTTTTTTGGCATGATTCGAAATGGCATATATCATCGCTCCGCCTGAACAGGAAGACAATTCACATCCGAATATCCCGCTAATGTTCGATATAGTCGCTTTACCTTACCCAATATCAGCGACTTTCGGAGGAAGTTTTAATAGTATTTTGGTCCCGATTTGTAGTGTACGGCGTTTTAAAATCGTCCGATTCCAGTTCTTAATGGATTTTATCGAAACATTGAATCGCTGAGCAATTTTCCAAAGGGAGTCACCTTTTTTAACCATATGCGTATGGGTGATACCAGGTATTTTATCCAATCTTGCTTTGGCTTTAACAAAAAGATTTTCCGCATTCTCACGTTTCTTAACAATTGAAACGCCAACTGGTACAGGCAACATAATCCGCTGCCCAATCCTAAGAAGATTTTTTCTTCGAAATTGATTGAAAATTCTTATCTTTGAAATGGGGACACTATATTTTTGAGAGATAGCCCAGAGGGTATCTCCTTTTTTAACTTTGTGATATTTCCAAAATTTTTGACGTCGCTTTTCAAGCAATTCAAGCTTTTTGTTATGTTTCTCCGTGATTACAGTATGTTTCGGGATATTAATCCGGTAAGAAGAATAAGTGGCCGGTGTAATACCTTTGGACAAACTTGGATTAAAAGTGATCAATTGTTGATGGTTAAGGTTCAAATTACTCGCGATTTGCTTTAGTGAGACGCCACCCGGCACCTTGATTGACTTTTTAGGATTCTCGTCTTGCCAGGCAGGGGGCTGAGCGAATCCATATTCATCCAGGTTGCTAAAAATTGTCGCTACCGCGTAAAAAGCGGGTACATACCCTCGCGTTTCTCTTGGCAAATCCAAGTACCAATAATTTTGAGGTTTCCCTTGCTTTTTCGCTTTTCTCATCGCACGCCTTACTCGGCCGCTACCGCTGTTATATGCGGCCATAGCAAGTTCCCAATCTCCTTTAAAACGCTTATGCAGTCTTTTCAGGTATTTTGCGGCGGCTATTGTTGACTTTTCAGGATCAAGCCGATCATCGTGCCACCAGCTGCGATGTAAACCAAATACCTTACCGGTATTTTTCATAAACTGCCAAAGTCCCACCGCATTGGATCGAGATCGTGCCTTTGGATTGAAATTGGATTCAATAACTGCCAGGTAAGCTAAATTCTCAGGAAGATTATGCTCACGAAATATCCGATTAATCATTTTCATGTATTTTGCCGAACGTTGAATCGCTAATTCAAATATCTTTCTTTTTCGAACGGAATACCACTTAATCAGACTTTTGATTTTTCTATTAGACAATATCGGAATGTCCGCTACCGCGTATCCATTCTTGTATACAGGACCAAATCGCTTGACGGGAAGATTTTGTTTTTCACTCTCATAATTCAGATTTTTTACAGCCAACTGGTCAATAGACTCCTGAATATCAAAGTAATAATCAATATTATATCTTTCGCCAGATCGATCAATCGGTTCGAAATCGGCATCTGGTCCGGCCTGCTCTGTGGAATACCAGCATCTGATATTACAATTCATTCCCTGTTGAAAAACCACACCTGGATATGATATTTTGTTTTTATTTGGTGTTTGATCAATTGATTGATCTAAATGCTTTTCAGCAGCCGGAGATAATTTTAAACTGGTGTCCCCTTCATCTTCGGTATCGCCCGATTCCATCAACAAGCCCAAAGCACTTTTCCCCAGAATCTCTTCTTTTGATTCCGCATTTTCGATTTGTAAGGATCCGCTTTCCGGCTCAAACAAGATCGATTTCGATTCTATATCCAGCGGTTCAGAGTTAAGGTGATTGTATTGCATATGTGGTAAATCTGCATCAATTGCGATTGAGGCAGCAAATACCGGAGAAACGCAAACAAGAACAGCAAGCGGTAATAACTTAAATACTTTTCCTGACATATCTTCACTAAGCTAGTTAACAAACGATTTTTATTGTGGACTGATTCTTACCCAAACAAATCTTCTCTGTAAAGCGCGTTATAACTACAGCAAATCTCGGAAATGCGATACCCAAATTCAGGATCTTTTATCAATCATTATGAGACAAGCTATAATTAATAGTGATAATTTATTGATTCGACTAAAAAAACTGATGTCACACGCATCGGAGGTCAATTCCAAAAGTTTATCGAATTAAGGATTGCGCTTGCAAAAAGCAGTATTCATACCAATAATAAATTTTTGAACGCTTAATTTATCAGGACCAATGGCAACCTCAACATTATCCCACCCACTCGTTTCAGTTATCATTCCTAGCTATAACCGAGTAATTTCCGTCCAATCCGCAATCCATTCCGTATTGAGGCAATCATTTACAGATTTTGAGCTTATTGTAATTGATGACGGATCAACCGACGGCACATCATCTTTATTATCCGCACAATTTGGGGATGACATTCAACTTATCACCACCAGCAACTCGGGTGTTAGTTCTTCCAGAAATAAAGGAATAAGGCAATGCAAGGGGCAATTTATAGCTTTGTTGGATTCAGATGATATTTGGCATGAAGAAAAATTGGAGCGCCAATTAGAATTCCACCTTAACAACCCTCAATTTCAAATATCCCAGACTCAAGAAATCTGGGTTAGAAAAGGGAAACGCGTTAATCCGATGAATAAACATCGGAAACCTGAAAACGATATTTTTCTCAAAAGTTTGGATTTATGCACGGTGTCCCCCTCATCGGTATTTATGAAAAAGAGCCTCTTTACCGAGTTTAAGGGATTTGATGAGAATTTACCCACTTGTGAAGATTATGACTTATGGCTCAGAATAAGTTCGCAATATCCTGTCGGATTGATTGATGAACCTTTGCTCACAAAGTTTGGCGGACACTCCGATCAACTCTCCGCACAGTATGCCGCCATGGATCGATTTCGAGTATATAGTTTAGTGAAGTTAATTTTGAATACTAAGCTATCCCCGGAGCAGCATAATAAAGCGCGCGAGGTCTGTATCGCGAAAATGGAAATTTTGATTCAAGGTATGAGAAAAAGGGGAACTTTGACCGATGCATTCAATGATTTTTTTCAAAGAATTATTGAGCGTCGCCTTACCACCGAGCAATTCGAACTCGCGGCAAAGGATTTATTAATCACCAATAAGGTATTTATCGGAGTATTACATTAGGACAACTGATAATCGAAAATCTTCTCAATTTTTCCTGTCATTGGTACGAATCTCACCTGTGTAATTGTTTTTTTGACAATTTCGCCATTTTTGTGTTTCGAAATCCTTAGTAAAGACTGACAAAAGGTACCCACGGGAACAATCATTTCGCCCGCTACCTTTAACTGTGATAACAATGGTGTGGGGATATCAGCAGGTGCTGCCGTGATAATTATACCATCGAACGGTGCCTCTTCTTTCCATCCCAGTAATCCATCACTATTTCGTAACCATATATTTTCATATGAGAATTGTGACAAGTTATCATGAGCGATCACTGATAATTCCGGTATGATCTCCACGCTATAAACTTCTTTTACCAACTCCGCCAATATAGCGGTCTGGTAACCACATCCGGTTCCTATTTCCAGGACGAGATCCTCTGAGCTCACATTGAGGTGTTGAGTCATTAAGGCGACAATATATGGCTGTGAAATAGTCTGGTTTAATCCGATCGGCAGCGGGTGGTCACAATATGATTGACTTCTCAATGCTTCCGGAACAAATAAATGGCGCGGAACGTTTAAAAAAGCATCCAATATTCTCTTTTCTTTGATACCACGATTTTGAATCTGAGATTTGACCATTTGATCACGTTGCTGTCCCCAATCCATTATCATCCTCTATTGTTATGACGGTTCAAAACCCCTTGCCATCAGGGCGTTCCTATTGATGGTATTCTTTCTATTCTTAGTACCCTGGCTTATTTTTTCTATAATACCTCCTTTTAAACGGAAAATAAAGAACACTCGTTAAAGAAGATTTACTCCGATGAAATTTGTCACTTCTTTTGCCGTTCGCTGGTCTTTAGTGATTGATGATCCGCTGTTTAAGACATCACATTTCGATGTATAGACCTTATTTTCCCAAGGGCAATAAATCCGGCAATTATGGCAGAATACACGCGCACGAATGGCTAACCGACTCTCTAGCGAGCCAGGCGGAAACGGCCTGACGGCAAATTTTGCATGTGGGAAACGCTTCGTACTATAGTCAGATTCTTTTGCAAGTTGATGATAATGGATCGGGTGTCTATAATCCTTTTATTAATTGAGCAGACGGGAGTTTAAAGCTAATGATTTTGAGAGTTTAAATGAAACCGGAACAAGCAGAGCAACTGATCCGTGAACTCAGTGAAAAACTAAATTTTCATACTGAGGAATACTACCAAAAAGAGGAAAGCAGCATCGACGATACCGAATTCGATTTGATGCTCGAACAGCTAATCGAGCTAGAGACACAATTTCCTCAATTTTTGCAATCCAATTCTCCCAGTCAGCGTGTCGGTGGTGAGCCCACCGCGGACTTTGAAAGCGTTGTCCATGAAAAACCCATGCTCAGCCTGACCAATGCCTATATCGAAGATGACCTTAGGGATTGGTACCAATCGTTGCTGAAACGCATTGCTACCGGTTCACTTGATCTGGTGTGTGAAGTTAAGATTGACGGGTTGGCAATTTCCATCATCTATAAGTCCGGGCAGTTTAAACAGGCCATTACCCGAGGCAATGGCGAGGTCGGTGATGATGTCAGCCGTAATGTCAAAACCATCCGATCCATCCCCTTAAAGTTAACCCAATCCGAATCCTTAACATTGCGTGGTGAGATTTACTTTCCCAATCACCAATTTGAACAACTCAATCAAAAGCGGGGCGGAGAGGGAGTCGCGTTGTTTAAAAGCCCTCGAAACGCCGCAGCAGGTACTATTCGAATGAAAGACCCCAAAGTGGTGGCGCAGCGCGGGTTAGAGATTTTGATCTATGATATTGTTGAGGGACAACAATACGACAGTCACGATCAAAATTTAAAAATGGTGGAAGCCCTGAAAATCCCGGTGAACGGATATCGGAAGACATGTAAAACCATTGATGAGGTGATGGAATTCTGTCGTGAATTTGAGACCAAGAAGAAAGATCTCCCATTTGAGATTGATGGTGTGGTGATCAAGGTTGATACCTTGAGTTTAAGAGAAAGACTTGGGATGACAATGAAAAGCCCGCGCTGGGCAATTGCCTGGAAGTTCAAAGCCACCAAAGCCAAATCGAGGTTGCTGAGTGTTGAGAATTCAATCGGACGAACGGGAATCTTAACCCCTGTCGCGAATCTGGAACCTGTTCAATTGGCGGGAACAGAGGTGAAACGGGCCACTTTGCACAATTACGATCAAGTAGAACGATTGGGAATTTATGAAAAAGATGTGCTTTTTGTGGAAAAAGGCGGCGACATTATTCCGAAAATTGTTGGGGTCGATTATACGCGACGTGAAGGGACCGCAATACCTCTGGTTGTTCCAACGAATTGTCCGGTTTGTAACAGTATATTGGTAAAACAGGAACCGGATATTGATTTGCGTTGTGTTAACGCGACTTGTTCGGCGATCGTGCGGGGAGCGATGGAACACTTTATCTCGAAGAAAGGCATGGATATTCAATTTTTGGGATCGGCACTCATTAACTTGTTGATCGACCAAGGACTCGTTCAATCGATCCCTGATATATATCGATTGGAAAAACATAAATCGAAAATGACTAATCTTGAAGGTCTGGGTAAAAAATCGGTTGAGAATTTACTGACTGCCGTTGAAACAAGCAAGACGATAGCGTTAAACCAGTTTATTTATTCGTTGGGAATATACCATATCGGAGAAAAAGCGGCGAAGGTAATCGCGCATACCGCAGAGTCTCTTGATGGTCTGATGCGACTTCGACGGGATCACTTGGAAACCATACCCGATTTTGGGCCGATTATGATTGATTCGCTGATGGACTGGGTCGAAAATCCACAAAGTCGGTCCTTAATTGATGAGTTAAAATCACTGGGACTTAATCCGACACCCTTGAGAAAACCTCAAAACCTAGGATTTAGCGATCAGAAAATTGTACTTACCGGTACCTTGTCAAAACCACGCGCCGAATGGAAGAATCGTCTGGAGGATCTGGGATTTAAGGTAGTATCGCTTATTTCGAAAAAGACCAATTACCTGTTGGTCGGTGAAAATCCGGGCTCGAAGCTCAGAAAAGCGCGGAACCTTGGTGTTCAGGTAATCACTGAAGATGAAATGGAAGAATTGATTAAAAGATGAGGCAAAACTCGCCCCGGAAAGATCTTGCGTTGAAAGAACTTCGGCAGCAACAAGGACATGATCGATTTACTGATAATTTTTGCACTATTTTATAAAATCAGCATGCTATGTCTGTAGGGTGAATTAAAGAGTAAAACGACTGATCCATGCGGGCTGAAGCAAGTTTATCCTTTGAATTCAGTCAGCGTGACTTCGTCGCATGCCTTAACTCTCTCTACGCAAACAAGAGCTAAAAATATGATTACCCGGATCAAGTCCGGAGCGCCCAAATACCATAATCAAAAACTTTGCCAACTAACTGACAGAAAGAGGAAGTCGTATGGAAAATATTAAGCACTCCAATGTGGTCTTTATGCTCATATACTTTTTATTGCTTTTTTTGATGGGAAGCCTGGCCTGGCCTTATTTAACGCCGATTATTTTTGCCGGAATCATTGCCGGCAGTTTTAGCCCATTGTTGAACTATTTACTTGAAAAATTCCCATTATCCCGGAAATGGGCATCGGTTATTGTCTGTATTATTATTGTAGCGGCGATAATAGTGCCATCGATTTTTTTGCTGACGCAGCTTTCAAAAGAAGCCTTGGGTTTGTACGAGTTTTTGAAGATTAATTTTACTGAGGAGAATATCACGACGTTTTTATTTCATGGGAACTATTTCTCGGGTGTCCTCAGAGATCTGTTTGATATGGCGAAATTTGAGTACAGTGTTTCCTCAATTCAAAGCATGATCCTTGACGCGGCAAAAAACGTGAGTTCCAGTTTGTTTAACTTCTTAAACAAATGGATTTCCAATATTTTTGCGTTTTTGTTTCAGTTTCTTATCATGATGATCATCATCTATGAGTTTTTACTGGAAGGACCACGGATCAAACGATTTCTATTGGCTCTTTCACCACTGCCGGATGAGGAGGAAGAGTTAGTTCTGAAGAAATTCAATCAAATGAATTTTGTAACCCTGGTCGGGAATGGCATTGGCGGACTGATCCAAGGCGGACTCGCGGGAATAGGGTTTTGGTTCGCGGGGATTGAATCCGTCATGTTGTGGACCACATCGATGGTGTTGTTGGCTTTTATCCCATTGGTGGGTATCTCCATAATTTATGTGCCGGCTTGTATTTATTTGTTTATCGTTGGGAAAACAATCAGCTCAATTATTTTGTGTATATACTGTACCATCATTTCACTGTTTGTTGAGAATTGGTTTAAACCGAAGTTTGTGGGAAATCGGGTTCAAGTCAATGGCACGCTGGTATTTTTCAGTATTATTGGTGGCTTGAGTGTTTTTGGGATTCCGGGGATATTTTACGGTCCCTTGATCGTTTCCATTTTCCTCACCTTTGTAAACTTGTATCATAAGCGCTATACTGTTTAGTTCTGCCCTTTATCCGGAAATTGAAAACTCCCTTACCCACCTCGGAGTGTGAATTCTTCACATCTCATTATAGAGGCCCCGAATACTTACTTGATAAATGAAGATCGAATTATTAGCACCCGCGGGAAATTTGGAAAAGTTGAAAATTGCCATCCAATATGGAGCTGATGCTGTATATATTGCCGGGCAGCAATTCGGACTTCGAAGCGCGGCTGATAATTTTTCTGAATTTGAAATTGCGGAAGCCATTCAATTTGCTCACCAACATCAGCGCAAAATCTATTTAACGCTTAACGGATATTTGCATGACCCGGATATTCAAGCATTACCTCGGTTTCTTGAGTGTTTAAACCCGCTGAAACCGGATGGAGTTATTTGTTCTGATCTTGGAGTTGTGAAAACGATTCGGCGATATTCTTCAATACCCATTCATGTTTCAACCCAAGCTTCGGTACTGAATTCTCATCATGCCACTATTTGGAAAAAAGCCGGTGCTCGGCGCGTTGTGGTGGGGAGGGAATTGACTCTGTCTGAGGCAGCTGAACTCAAACAACGAACGGGAATGGAGGTCGAGGTTTTCATTCATGGCGCCATGTGTATGAGTTATTCCGGTCATTGTACCATATCAAATTACACGGCGGGGCGTGATAGCAATCGAGGGGGTTGCATTCAAAGTTGCCGATTTAATTATGACCTTTATCCCCAAACAGGTGATTCGAAAAAAGCTTATTTCATGAGTTCCAAAGATCTTTGTGGTATCGCCCAATTGAAGCAATTTTTGAGGTATGGGATTGATTCCATAAAGATTGAAGGACGCATGAAAAGTAATCTGTACATTGCGTCGACGGTTCGGGTTTATCGTCAAGCTCTTGATCATTTAGCACAAACTGATGACATCAATTTCGGTCAAATGATTGGTGAATTGCGTAAAATTCCTCACCGAGACTACACCGAAGGATCGTTGGCATCACTTGCGGGTATTTCATCCGTGTATGATAAACAAGGTGAACTCTGTCACGATTATGAAATGGCAGGAACTGTACTCCTTATTGATCAGGAACATCGGCGATTTGCTTTTCAAGCGAAAAATAAATTACATGCGGGAGATAAAATTGAGGTTCTTTCTTTCCATGGTGACATTGAAACTATTGAGATTGATCAATTGGTTAATATGTCTGAAAACATCATTCAGGTCGCTCAACCAAGCAACATGATTTGGCTAAAATGGCGGGATGGCATTGAGGCACACAATGTCGCGAGAATCTTAAAGCAATAAAATATGAATTATTTGTTAAATCTTTTCCATACCAGACATTTAGATGCTGTTTGCCGGATTCCTATCCGGGAAATATTGTTTCAGTCTGCCGATTATTCAAAGAGCGGACAGGTGGAATTGCCTGAAATTTTACCGACTTTGTGTCGTTTAAAAGAACTGGGAAAAACGGTCATATTTGATTTCGATATTTTAGTAAAAGATCATCAGCTCAATCGTATCGCAAACACTTTAGGAGCATACACGGAATATTTGGACGCGATTCGATTCATGGACCCCGGAGTTGGGCTATGCTTAAAAGAGCATTTCCCGGATATGGCACTTCATTTGATATTGGAATTCCGCGGTTTTAACCGACCGAGCATTAACAACTGGGTCCGTGAATTTTTACCGGGATTGCGGCGGGTCGTTTTGTCCAACCAGCTTCCGGTTCCCGGTCTGCGCTCCATTGTCCCTCAACTTCCGGTTGCTTCGGAACTGCTTGGAT
The DNA here is from genome assembly GCA_964549175.1 of uncultured Pseudomonadota bacterium. Taxonomy (GTDB): domain Bacteria; phylum SAR324; class SAR324; order XYD2-FULL-50-16; family XYD2-FULL-50-16; genus CAZJUM01. The sequence continues at coordinate 11,036 of CAZJUM010000028.1, forward strand.
GTGGCAGAATCGAAGTGTTTTATTCCGCGCGACATTTAATTCATCCTTATTTCCCACAAAAAGACGATAACTGCATGGAACTTATTTGTGCCAGCGAAGATCGACCGCGGCAATTATCCCCTTTGATTGAAAATAAACATGGGACCTTAATGTATTATGATAAGGATTTGTATATCTTAAATGCGAAAGAGGAGCTCACGCAGACCGGCATCAAGCATTTAAGATTAGAGCTTTATTCGGATGAACAATATGAAACCTTAGCGGAATGTTATCCGAATCTTGATTGGGAAAACCATTTACTAAACCATTGGCAAATAAAAACCACACGGGGATTCTTTCGCACGAACAAAACCCATGTGCCACTGAAACGACTATCTAATAAATTTCTCAAAGCGGAACAAAAAAATAAAATTGGTGTGGTCCTGGAATCCGTCAAGAAAAACCATATTGTCTTTGAGTTGCTGCAACCAATTGATTTACCGATAGCCTTGTTGATTTTTTCACCGGAAGGGGAAAAAGTGGAGTTTGAATTGAAAGAGGTTAAGACACTCAACGGAAAGAGTTCTTCAAAGCGACTTCAATCAGACTACTACTTGATGCCTTGGATTAAACATGTCGTGCCGGCATCGGTGATTACGCCGAAAAACTAGGATTTGGCCGTTTTACGGGAATCTGCCTCGACTTTTTGAAACGACCGGAAGGATTATGAGACCTGTTGAGAAAATGATCGGAAAGCATTGAATAGTGCTTGATGGGAAGCGGAAAGCCCCGGCAGAAAGATATGAGAGTTTCCCAAAATTCATAATACGCACACCGGAGCCTCCACGCATTACAAAAATATAAAGAGATCATTAAAAAACAATTGAAAAAGAAACATCCACAGCGGCGAATCATACCCCAAAAGGAAAAGAAGCAACTTGCCAAAGAGTAACAGAAGCAGTGATCGATCATTACAATTTCTCTGCGGATTCGGATGTTCCTTGGGAAGAGCTATCGGGAATTTCAGATCAAACTCAACTTGAAGATATTCCAGAAATAGAAGAGATTGGTAATATGGTAATCAAACGTGAAAACTTAAAAGTTACCAACTCGGAAAATTTGAGAAAACTGCGGGCCAATATCAAGGATCCAGTGCTGAGATTTGTTGACAGACTTTTGGACGATCATATCATCAAGCGATTGCTCTCATACAAAGGGTATACACCGAGCAAACGAGTTTTTTCCCCCATCACTTTTTCAAGGCCGAGTCGCTCAAAGCATTGATGTACCCCGAAATCTCCTGTCGAAAATACTGTCAGGAGGAGTATTGGGGACTGGACCGAAAACAAAACCGGGAATTTATCGGGTTGCCTCTCCATAAAAAGCAACTGATTGATTTAATAACCTATATTGTTTTACCTGATTATCTACTATTAACACCCTAAGTTTTCCAATAATGCCTCCCATCCCTGCGGATGCGGGGATCCAATGCGTATTTCCTATGATTGGAACCACATTGCTATCGTCATTCCTGCGGATGCGGGAATCCGGAAAACCATTTGGTTTCTTAGACTTTTCTTGTTAGATTCCCACTTTCGTGGGAATGACAGGGGGTGATCAAAGAAAAAAGGCTACGAATTGTAGATAATCAGTTTGTTCTATTCATTAGAAAACTCTAATATCAATACGGTAGATCACAGTTTAAATAAACAATGGTTTGGCAATTAAGCAACAGTATCTAAAACTCATTATAAAGAATAAGTATATAACATTAAATATCAATTGATTAGCCGGATTAAACCACTCTCCTTATTTTCCCCCAATTATGTTTTGAAGAAGTATTTTTGCAAACGTTTGACTGCTTCATCGATATTTTCCATCGAGTTGGCATAACTGAAGCGGATAAATCCTTCGCCATTTTGCCCAAAATCGACACCTGGTGTTAGAGCAACACCTGTTTTATGAAGAATGTCCAATGAAACATCGAGCGATTTTTTACTCTGATCCGGATATTGGAAGAGGATATAAAAAGCTGAATTCGGTGTATATTGGGGGTCTAAGCCACTTTCTTTTAATCTCGATAATAAGAGCTTACGTCGTTTATCAAATTCCAAGGCCATTTGATGGCATTCCGCTTCACTTTCGTTAATTGCGGCTGTTCCTGCTTTTTGGACAAAGTGGGAAGCTGAAATCATCATATTCTGATTTAAGTAGCTAGCCATATCAACCCATTTATGATTCAAGATCATATACCCCAAACGCCAACCGGTCATGGCGTAATATTTTGATAGACCATTTAACACCACACAGTTATCAGTGAAATTCAACATGCTGCTTTGGGGGCCCTCGTAAATCAAGTCGCCATAAATTTCATCTGATATAACCGGAATTCCCAGACTGGCCAACTCCTTCAGCGTGTCATCGGAAAAAACAACGCCAGTGGGATTCATCGGAGAATTGATCAGTATCGCTCTGGTTTTTTTAGTAATGGCTTTTTTGAGTGCCGCGATATCCAGTTGAAACCCGTCTTCCAGGAATAGTTTAACCCCCACGGTATCAATACCGGTTATTTTTGCCAGGTTGGAGTAGCACGCATACGATGGGTCGGTAATGATTAATTCATCACCAGGCGGAACCAGTAAGCGCATCGCCACATAGAGTAAAATTGAACTACCACTGGAGGTCAAGATACTGGAAGTGGAAATCTTGACTCCATACATATTCTGGTATTTTCTGACAATCGCCTCCCTGAAAGTGTCGATTCCCCGTGTGTCAGTGTAACGAGTTTGAGAATCCCGAATGGCTTGAATCGCGGCATCTGATATGAGCTTTGGCGTTGCGAAATCAGGTTCTCCGAACTCCAAATGAATTATATCACGACCCTGCTTCTCGAGCTCTGTAGCTTCAGCAAATACTTCCATCGCTAAGAAGGGGGTGATACCTGTTAAATGGTCAAAGTTGATATCTGTCACGGGTAAGCTCTTTCAGGGTGATCGAAAAAAATCCTTATACAAAAATAATGCTAGACTACATGCATATGAAGTCGCTGTCGGCCAATGAATTGATTTCTGAATAAACGTCGTTCAACTCCAAACTTCTAAATATGGCAGCGCCTTGATCCCGTATTTCTTGTTTCAAAGGAACATAGGGTAGTCTAAAGATTGGCTTAACGATGCCCATCATAGCCATTATTGTATTTAAGGGAACTGGGTTAGGCTCACAAAACAACCACTGAAAAAGCTTCTCAATTTTTTGATTGAGCACATCATTTTGCCGGTCCATTAACATTCGCATGGTTTTGGGAATAATATTACTGGTGACTGATATAACCCCATGACTTTTACTCTGATGACGACCCCGATGACTGGAATCATCGTTTCCGGACCAGCAGGCGATATCTCTTTCTTCGTAATACTGAATACGCTCATTTCCCGCACACTCTTTGATACCAAGCAGATTCGGATATTTGGCCAAGGGCTCGATGATTTCAGGTGTGATATCTTGTCCGGTTCTGCCGGGGACATTGTAAATGATCGTGGGCCCAAGGTCGAGAAGCTTTTCAAAGTGTGCTGTTACACCTTCATTGGAAGTTTTTCCATAGTAGGGGTTAATTTGCAATGAGACATCCATTCCTACCGCGAAACCCTGCTCGGTTGCTTTGCAAGCCTCATAAGTATTGTTGCTACCGGTATTGCCGACAATAATCAAATCATTGGAAAAATGGGTTACACAGTGCGCGATGAGCATGATATGCTCGTCCCATGACATTAATTGGCCTTCACCTGTAGTGCCACCTACGATGATGCCTTGCACCCCTCCCTCAATTTGTTTTTCGACCAGACGATCAAAAGTTTTTAGGTCAAGTTTCCTGTTATCTAAATAAGGCGTTTTGACAGCGGTCATTAAACTCGCGTTTCGTATATTTTTCATCTTTCCTCTTATAATTGTTTGGAATTAAAAGTAGCGATTGTTGTTTAGCATTATGTAAATTGGAAATTAGGGAAGCTTTTCGGTGTTTGTTCGGCAAACCGCAGTCGAAATCAAAACCCATCACTTCATTCACCAATGATTATATGATTGACTTTTACAAGCTGTTCTTATCTCATTTCTGTAAATACCTGTCCATATGGGATTTGCAATTCTTTATGATATAAGTGGGTTACCAATTTTAAAAACACCAATATCAGATCTTATGAAAAACCAGCCCAAAGCGCGTTATATCTTGGACGCCAATGTGTTACTTCATGATCCGGGAAGTATTTTTTCTTATCCGAACGCGCATGTCATCATCCCTATTTTTGTAATTGAGGAGATTGATCATTTAAAAGAAGACTTCTCAGAAACCGGCCGCAGCGCGCGGATTGTTTCTAAGTTGCTGGATGGTATTCGTGAGCGAGGATCTTTAATCGAAGGCGTGCGCTTGAAAAATGAAAGCATTTTGAGTGTTTATGTCGCTGAAGAAAAAAAAGGATTCCCAGCTTTTTTAAATCCGCAAAAAAGCTCCAATGCGCTTCTGGTAGCTGCTATGATGATTAATCAAGCCTATCCGGACAATACATATTTGGTAACGAATGATATTAATTTACGTATTCGGGTATCGGCGTTAGGACTAAAAGTGGCGCCGTATGAGGACAAGTTACCAAATTTAGAAAAATTTTATGAAGGAATAGAATCTCTAGAAATCACAGAAGATGATTTCAAGCTATTGAGAAATAACTCTCGGTTGGACGTTGTTGCGGATGACTATCACGCGAATCAAAATATCATTTTAAAATATCCTAAAATCCTTGAACAGCCAGCCATAACACGGTTTAATGGTGAGCAAAATTGTCTTATTCCCATTAAAGAATTTTCCGAGGGGGTTTGGGGAGTCAAAGCCCGCAATACGGAGCAATCCGTAGCATTTGATTTGCTGATGGACCCGTCCATTCATTTCGTTACGCTGGCAGGGAAAGCAGGTACGGGTAAAACATTGATGGCTTTGGCCGCCGCTTTGGAACAAATGCTTAGCGAGAATATCTATGAAAAAGTACTGGTATCACGCCCCATATTTCCTATGGGAAAGGATATGGGATATCTTCCGGGTGATATCGAACAAAAAATGGAACCCTGGATGCAGCCCATCTTTGATAATTTGGAATTTCTGTCATCCAATCAGAACTCCCCAAAGAGTAAATCAGGCGGATACCAGAGATTGCTGGATATGGGATTAATCGAGCTGGAACCTTTAACCTATATTCGAGGGAGATCAATTCCTAATCGTTTTATGGTTGTCGATGAAGCTCAAAATTTAACACCACACGAATTAAAGACCATTGTGACGCGTGTGGGCGAAAAAACGAAGTTGGTCTTAACTGGTGATCCCTATCAAATCGATAATCCGTACATGGATGCGAATACCAGCGGTTTATCTCACGTCATTGAAAAATTTCAAAAATTTCACTTGGCAGGTCATGTCAATTTGATTCACGGTGTTCGTTCAAAATTGGCTGAACTTGCTTCAAACATCCTGTAAATCACTAGTGTTTTAACAATAGCTTGATGTATGAGCAGACAGTATTTCCGGAGTTCAAGCAATAAAAGATTTATTAATTTGAATGGAATCGAAGGATGTGAGCTACCAAAACCGAAAACAATTCAAACATCCGAAAATAAAATGGAATCGCAAACCTGAGGATTTTGAGAAAAATCAAAAGACCCAGATCGATTTATTGGAGGGGTTGGTCTTTGAATGTCGAAAAAAGTCTGATTATTTGATTCGGTTGTTCAAATTAAAAAATCGATGTATTAAGAATGCTAAATGGCACTTGATCACATCCGGATAACTCTTAAATCAGAATTCAGTTGATATTAAGTCAATGGCAGTTGATAGACTGATAACCAGCGAAATCAATCAGATTGGAAAACCTTAGAATTTGATCAAGGTTTTTTAAAATTAAACTACCTGATTATCTACTATTAATATCCTAAATTTGCCAATAATGCCTCCCATCCCCGCGGATGCGGGGATCTAATTTTAGGACATGTACAATGAGGTAAATACCAGGACGTCATCCCTGCGGATGCGGGGATCCGGAAAACCATTTGGTTTCTTAGACTATTATTGTTAGATTCCCACTTTCGTGGGAATGACAGGGGTGATCAAAGAAAAAGGGCTACGAATTTTACATAATCAGTTTAAACTAAGTGAAAAAACATGGTAAAGATCGCACCGTCTATTCTGTCAGCGAATTTTGGAAAAATAGGGCAAGAGATTGAGGATGTTGTTCGTTCTGGGGCCGATTTAATCCACTTGGATGTGATGGATGGCGTTTTTGTCCCCAATATTACTTTTGGCCCTGAGCTTATTAAATGCTTACCCCGTAAAGACAATTTCATCTATGATACCCATTTGATGATTACTAATCCCGAAAACAATATACAAGCGTTTTTGGATCTTAAGCCGGATCGCGTTGCGGTGCATGAAGAATCTACAATTCATTTGCATCGATTACTGAGATTAATACGTGATCATGGTATTAAACCGGCCGTTTGTTTGAATCCGTCAACGTCGCTGAATTCCATAGAGTGGGTATTAGATGAGGTGGATATGGTGGTTATTATGTCGGTGAATCCAGGGTTTGGAGGACAATCATTTATTGAAAGCAGCCTCAAAAAAATTGAGACTTTGAAAAATATGATTGTCCAAAAGGGACTGGAGATAGAGATTGAAGTCGATGGCGGTATTGAACCAAGTAATATCAGACAAATAATCCATGCCGGAATGGATATTGCGGTTGTCGGTTCCGCTGTATTTAATCAACCCGATTATGCTGTCGCCATTCAGGCATTGAAAGAGGCCTAAACGGTTAAAACTCAAAACAGAAAAGTAGTTTCCCAAAAACCTTTATGTGGGGTTTGGTATGAGAATTGGGTTAGGTTATGACGTACATCGCTTGGTTGAAGATCAAAAATTGATACTCGGTGGTGTGGATATCCCTTATCAAAAAGGGTTGCTGGGTCATTCAGATGCTGATGTGTTACTCCACGCAGTTATCGACGCATTGCTTGGAGCAGCCAACTTAGAAGATATCGGCGCCCTATTTCCGAATACGGATAAACAATATCAAGGAATAAACAGTCTGACACTACTTGATCAAGCGTGGCGAAAAGTCACACAATATGATTGGCGACTGGGTAATATTGATGTGGTTGTAATGGCCGAACAACCAAAACTGAGACCCTTCATATCAGAGATGATCTCGAACATTTCGACCACACTCGATGTGGTACCGGATAGAATTTCTATCAAAGCCACCACTACCGAAAAGTTAGGATTTATCGGGCGTGAAGAAGGTATCGCTAGCCAGGCGGTGGTCCTGCTGGAAAAGCAATCATTGGATATTATTGCTTAATCCGATTACTAATGAAATGACAACCAGATCATCCGCTGGCGCAGAGCAATGGTTAAAACTTCTTCTTTTGATCTTCCTCTGTAATAGATCATCCGCTGGCGCAGAACAATGGTAAAATCAGCTCTCACCGAATTAAAAAAGGTTAATATATCTCATCTTTGGACTTGAAGATTAATCGAAAAGTTTTGGGGACTGTTTTCCTCAGTATCATTATTGGTTATCTGCTAGTCCCAAAAATATTTCAGAGTGCGGAAGTATGCGAGGAAGGCGATATAATCCGGCGGAATATCGTGATGGAAGAGGATATGATGGTACCCGACATGTTGCCACTCAACAGTCAAGAGATTGAGGAAAGAATTAATGCGTTGTTATTCACCCTGTTAAATAGAAAAATCGTTATTTTCAAAAGTACATTGTTGACAGATGAATCGACGCGAATAGTTGTTAGAAATGTAAAAACCAAAGCAACGATGAAGGTCGATAATTTAAAAGAATTGTAACTGTTCAGCTAATTTTTCTCTGGTGGCTCCATAGTCTCGAAGAGCTATGGAGTCTGTATGATTTTACCTTAAGACTCCGCAAGGCTACGCCATTATGGAGCCACCGTGGGCTTTAAAAAGCGGATTTTTTTGTTCTGTATGTG
>CAZJUM010000029.1:0-19014 GCA_964549175.1 uncultured Pseudomonadota bacterium
GCTTATATACTATCGCCTCCCACTGAGCGTACAGGGTGATATCCGCGGTTCCCATTGACAAACTATCCCCCGGGGAAAAGTCGCTTCCGCTGCCGTCTGCCGCGGTATTCCAAGCCATAAAGCGGTGTCCTTCCAAGCTAAGTTTCGCGTCAAAAACTTTTGCTGTTTCCCCTTTGATATACGCCGTTCCGTCTACCGGCGCGGAACCGGAATCCGCCCCGTTGTCATCATAGCTCACCGAGTAGCTTTTCTCCCATCGGGCGTATAAGCTCACTTCAAGCCCATCTTCCCGCTCCTTTCCCAAAATATCCAAAAGCTCACCCACAGTGATTGTCTGCCCTAACGCGAAATCAATCCCGCTATTATTCTCTTGGGTATTCCACCCCGTTAAACGATATCCTTCCCTGTCAAGACCCGACTCAGCGCCCGGAAGGGTAATGCTCTCATCCGCGGTATAAGAGCGCTCTTCGAGCAGGTCGCCGCTGTCACTATTCACGTTAAAACTGAAACTAACACTGTCGGAAGTGCTTGTATCCTCAATGATATCAGGAAGGTCCGCACACCCCATCAGAGTGATTGAGAGCATCATTAAAAAAATAAAGACCCGCGTCACAGTGCTGGTTGGGATTTTTACTTCCGGATTTTTAACTAATCGATTGATTCTCATCAGTGGTCTCACGTTAAGGAAATTCAAGTTCAGATCTTCGTTTCATGGCTGCCGTCTGTTCTTCCGCCATACTTTTTCCTGAAAAAGTCAAACAGGTTTTTATATAAACCTAGTAGAGGAATCGCGTCCCAATATATGCGAATTGGCTTAGATTTGCAAATTATTATAAGCTGAGAGTCTGAAATTTTCCGCTTCCGTCTGATCCATCCTCATGTGACAACCCATATGACAGGAAATTGATTAGCGAAATCGCGTACAAGTTCGCGGAGCGCCAAACATCGCGGGATGTTGAATGTATTGCGTATGTATCAGGACAATATAAGTATTGACATCGTATTATCCGGTTTTTAGAGTTGGCTTGACTGGAATATAGAACACGATTTGTTTATTGGGCTGAAATATTATATAACCCTGATTCCTTTCAGGGTTATATATTCGATGACGAAGGTATTACATTGTTTTAACTGGATTAAAATCAATCTCAATCCAATTAAAACGGCTAACTATGTTTGATATTTGGCGTTAACTGTTGTTATTAGGTATTATTCCATCCCAATATCTTTTAAAATGAACAACGCGTCATGGTGCTGGTATTGAAGTGATTGTATCAATCAGGGGTTCGGATGATTTATCGATTTTTAAATCGAATGCTTCACATTGTTGATCGAATATTATTGCGGAGTGGGGTGACGCGGTGGGCGCTGTTTACAACGCGCAAATGATTGGCACTGCGGATATTGGCGGAGATTATCCCGCAATTGTCCCTATGATGCCCCCCGGTGAAAAAGCATTATGTCTGTATCCGAAAGATTTTGACGATTCGCAGAAATGTGAAAACTCTCTAAGTCGTATTAATTCAATCTATTTTTTCTGAACTCTGAATCGCGATACTCCGAGCAAAAGTGGAGAATCCACTGGCTCTAAAGATCCCTCATTTGGGTCAGGATCGCCAAAGTTCACTGTGAGTGAAAAGAGTTATCATTCAACATATTTCGTTTAAGTTTCTCTTATCGCGTAAGCGATATGATTAAACTGAGACGTGAACGCAATGACGTCTTGCTTGACTTTTCCCGGAGCCTCATTATCAATCAGTACTCTTTTGAGGTAATCAGCGATTTGTCGCACATATTCTTCTCTCATTCCACGCCTTGTAACCTCAGATGTCCCCACTCTTAGCTCGGTGTTCTCACCGGAAGAATCATCGAAGCAAAGAACATTCGCTTGCTCTAATAATTTTCCGGGTGATACAGGCGTATTACAGTCAGCGTCCTTAATTAATAATAGATAGGTTTCGGTGAATCCTCTTTTCTTTGATTTGGAAACCTCAATTATCAAGAGCCTGAGCCAGAGCTTTTGAGTTTTTGATGACTTGCTTTCCGTAATCATTTCTGTGCTGTTTCATTTCCGGCAAAGACATCCAATATTAACCCATGAGTTTCCTTTTCAAATTGATTGATATAGTGATTTCCCGGATACTCTCGCTTGTTCAAGTCCATTTCTTCGTAGCATCCGTATCGATTGCTATAATCACAGGTCAGGTATTTGAGAATATTTGGATTTGCCATATTTTCAGAGGCGATCAGATTCAGACATTGATGCCGATAATTCTCATGGCGCTCTATTGGTTGATCAATTTCGTTGAGATGCTTAAGCATATTTTTCCAGAGTCAAAGTTACGCGATAAAAGTGTGCCGCGCCAAGGCGCTGTAGCTTGTCTTCTTGAGAATTACTGATACCAAGAGAATCAAAAGCGCCTCACGGTTGAAACGGCAATATCACAGTGAGGTTTTATGATCTTTATCCGCCCGATAGCGGTTTGAAGAATGCCATACGATCATCGGGTTTAAGTCTCCTAACGGCATACTCTGAATATAAAACCAACTGCCCATTAACAAAAACGGCTACTTTTTCAGACTTGGAATGTCGCTTCAGGATTGATTGAATTGTGGATTGGTCATCGACATCAATTTCCTGATTGTTTAAAAGAATTTTCATTTTTACGGATTGTTGGTTCGCATTGGATAATTCAGCTGTTGCTGAGGTTTAGATACGCGTTCTCGGCACGATTGCAATCGATGCCAGAATACCCCCTGAGTGACAGAGAAGCTCAACCACAGATTCGAAGTCATTGAGTTCTGCCCTGGTCCGGTAACCATTTTAATGTTAATTATCTGTTCTTTATAGTTTTAAGTCTTAATATTGTATGGCGGTTATGAAATTTTGGTATATCGCTAATGAACATAAAAAAACATAACATTGTTTGATAACCAGTTGATCAGAATCGTATGAATCAAATTCGGTGTCGCGACTGCCATAGCAATCGGCGGACCGGGGGCTTTATTTTGGATGTGGGTCACCGCCTTTTTCGGAATGGCTACAAAATACGCTGAAGGTATACTCGCTGTGAAATATCGTGTGGTTGATGAGAATGGCGAAATGTCAGGCGGACCGATGTACTACATCGAAAAAGGGCTCAAAATGAAATGGTTGGGAATGCTGTTTGCTTTCTTCGGCGCCTTTGCCGCGTTTGGAATTGGTAACATGGTTCAAGCCAATGCTGTCGCCGGAAACTTGTTAGATTCTTTTAATATTAGTCCAATCGTCAGTGGGGTCTTTTTGGCTGTGTTGACTGGTGCTGTTATTTTAGGCGGAGTCAAGAGAATTGGCAACGTTACAGGTTGGATTGTTCCGATCATGGCTGTTGTTTATGTATTGGGCTGTCTATTCATTATTATTAAAAATATCAGCGTAGTACCGGGCGCACTTGGTTTGGTAATTACCAGTGCCTTCACCGGAACCGCCGCGACTGGCGGATTTGCTGGTGCCGTAGTTATGATCGCTATTCAAAAAGGGGTGTCAAGAGGTGTATTCTCAAATGAATCCGGCCTTGGAAGTGCCCCAATCGCCGCCGCCGCCGCTAAAACCAATCAGCCCGCGGAACAAGCATTGGTTTCAATGACAGGTACTTTTTTAGATACGATTATTGTTTGTACAATGACTGGTTTGGTGTTGATTGTGACCGGTGTATGGAGTTCAGGAACAGAAGTTGTTGTCATGACAAAAACAGCTTTCACATCAGGAATTCCGGGTGGCGTTGGTGGATTTATTGTCAGTTTTGGTATCATATTCTTCGCGTACTCAACGATTCTGGGTTGGGCATACTATGGTGAGAAATGTATGGAGTACCTCCTGGGAATTAAATCGGTTCTTCCCTATCGAATTATTTATGTGATTTTCGTTGCGATAGGCGCTAGTGCTAAACTTGGTTTGGTATGGAATATCGCTGATGTATTTAACGGACTGATGGCTATTCCTAACTTAATTGGTTTAATTGGGCTCAGTGGTATCGTGGTTTCTGAAACCAATAAGTATTTGGATACACTCAAAATCCCTGGCGAAAAATCAAAAATTAGCTGAGAGGTTTTTTGATAGCTCACTCCCGTTATAAAAGTCAGCTTTTTATGCTTTTCATACGGGAACCCACCGGAGGGGAGCTGATCGCGCTCAATTGGAATCAGCTCCCTTTTTTCTCTTCAGATATTTACAATAGATAGACCTTAGCCGGTAAAACTCCCCTGATAATCTGGTGTCGTCGGGAATGGGCCTCCGGCTGTCAATTTCCCGAAACATCGAGTCGGACCAGATGGTCTTAAGCGATCTTAATGCCCCGGCATTGGCGATCACTGCCGTGGGAGTCAGGCAAACCGCGTCTGACAACTGCCATGTGGCGCAGCTCGTTTTAAATTGAGCATTGCATGAGGCTGGTGATATACGCGATGATGGTTGAGAAAGCGCGGCATCGGGATCATTCCCGTTTGGGCGCTTAATCCTTTGGCATTACGCGTATCATACCGGAATGTGATCGGAGTTTTGGAAGAATCGCACCCCTTCAAATTTTTGCCGGGCGTAATCAAGATCCCAAGTTGAATTACAAAGGAAGATTTTTTTATCTTCGACATCCAGTGCGACTTGTGCGAGATATTTCTGTTCAAAAGCTTTGAGCGTGTTTTTATCGTCACAATGATACCAACGGGCACAAGTAAAAGGAACCCCCTCGAATACACCCTCAACGTTGTACTCGTTCAGTAATCTGAACTTTATCACCTCAAACTGCAAAACTCCGACAACTCCTAAAACTAAATTGTTCATCGCCGTAACACGGAATACTTGGGTTGCCCCTTCTTCTGTAAGTTGCGTCAACCCTTTTTCCAATTGTTTGTATTTGAGTGGATTGGCCAGGTGTACTTTCATGAAGTGTTCAGGAGAAAAATGGGGAATTCCCGTAAAACTGAGATTTTCACCCAGTGTTAAACTATCGCCTATTTTGAATAATCCTGTATCATAGATTCCCAAAATATCTCCGGCATATCCTTCTTCGACCATCTCGCGCTCTTTGGCCATGAAAGTGAGGGTATTACTGAGCTTAATCATGCGTTTGAGACGGCAGTGGTAAACTCTCATTCCCCGGTCAAATTTACCGGAGCAAATGCGCAAAAAGGCTATGCGGTCTCTATGTGCGGGATCCATATTGGCTTGAATCTTAAAAATAAATCCTGTGATATTTTTTTCAGCGGCTTCCACCGTACGTTCAACGGAGTGTCTGGGCTGAGGTGCCGGAGCATGTTCTAAAAAGCTATGCAAAAACTCCCGAATGCCGAAGTTGTTTATGGCCGAACCGAAAAACACCGGTGTGATTTTCCCGTCAATGTAATCCTCTTTAGTAAAAGGGGTTCCCGCTCCTTCGAGTAACGCCATGTCTTCTCTGAGCTGATCGGCAAACGCGTTACCAACAAGCTTGTCGAGTTTCGGATTGTCCAATCCGTCGATATGGATCGACGCGAAATCGCGTACCGCTTCACCTGGTTTAAAGATCTTGATGTTATTGGTGGTCAAATCGTAGACGCCTTTGAATTCCTTTCCCATCCCAATTGGCCAGGTGAGGGGGCTACACTGAATTTTTAATTCCTTTTCGACATCATCCAATAAATCAAATGGATGAATGCAATTTCGATCAAGTTTGTTCATAAAAGTCATTACCGGAGTTTTACGCATTCTGCATACTTCCAATAATTTCCTGGTTTGCGCTTCGACTCCTTTTGCCCCGTCAATCAGCATGAGAGCACTATCAACAGCAGTAAGCACCCGATAAGTATCCTCAGAAAAGTCTTGGTGTCCCGGGGTATCGAGCAGATTGATCTCATATCCTTCGCAAGAGAATCTCATAACCGATGAGGTGACACTGATACCTCGTTGTTTTTCAATTGCCATCCAGTCTGAGGCAGCAAATTTTTTGGATTTCCGTGATTTAACGGTTCCTGCCATTTGAATCGCGCCACCAAATAAAAGTATCTTTTCTGTCATGGTGGTTTTCCCCGCGTCCGGATGACTGATGATTCCGAAGGTTCGACGTTGGGCGACCGATTTTTCAAGTTTTTGATCAGTAGACATAGCTTGTTTTGTGGATAACATCATTTTTTTGTGAATTCAGATCTTATCAAAAATTTCCCCCACAACTCTGAACACAACGATTTTAAGGGTTTTTATCTCAAAAGTAGACACTCGACTTTCAGAAAATGAAATCATGTGACTGAATTCATAGGAGTGTTTTTGATTAAACATTGAAATATCCGGAATTAGCGACTGCAAATTTGACGGTTTATTGGGATCTTTAAAGAGATCCGGAATTGATTTGTTTGAATATATCCGAGATTATCGCGGGGCTAATTGATATATTAGCGGAGTGACACTTATAAAGGTTCCGGTCCGTGCCATCGATCAAATAGCTCATGCTGAAGGCTGAATTGATCAAGGATTTTTCCAATTGTGTGATCGATGATATCATCAATTGTTTGGGGATGGTGATAAAATCCGGGAATTGGCGGGATCACAATCCCACCTAAATCTGTTAGTCGCGTCAATAGTTGTAAATGGCCTTTGTGCAGGGGCGTTTCTCGTGGCACCACGATCAATTGACGACCTTCTTTCAGCATGACGTCCGCCGCGCGAATAAGCAAATTATCATTATAGCTGTTCACAATTCCGGACAGTGTTTTCATAGAACACGGACAGACAATCATACCGCTGGTTAAAAAGGAACCACTGGATATCGAAGCGGCCATGTCATTCGGTGTGTGAACGAAATCAGCTAAATCGCGGATAGTCTTGGTATTGTATTCGGTTTCAATGGCAATGGTCTTATCCGCCCCGTCCGAAATAACCAGATGGGTTTCAACATAAGCGATTTTGTTGAGTACTTCGAGGCAGCGGATACCGTATATCACTCCGGATGCGCCGGTGATTCCGAGTATTATGCGTTTTTTTAATTTCAAGGGAAACTAATCCAAATAGATGAACAAATTGTATATATGCGAAACAGCGGTGAATTTCAATAAATAATCGACTATTTTATGTTTGTCGAACCCTATTGCGGTCGGATTTGGATTTTTTGATGGCTTGCTTTCAGGAGAAGGGAGGAGCTGATTGTGCGGGAATCGGATGATTCCCGTGGCTCATGCGGAGGAACGTTTGGAACTCACTTTTTCCCATTCGGCGTGAATTTTTCGCAGATCGATTTGTTTGTTCTCTCCCATTTTCTGCATTTCCAAAACGATTTTTCTTCGTTTTTCTCGCACTGTCTCCGGATCTGGCCGTTGCTTCTTGAGTGCCGCGACCAAGGCTCGTTGGATCTTTTGCGGAAAACAGAAAATAACATGTTTCTGTAATTGCCTGGAAGAACCGTTAATCGCGGTGATGACGTCTTCTGCCGGAAGTTTTCGTATGACGGCTGTCAATACATCTTTTGGAACAACCGGGATCGACTCAAATAAGAAGAAACGCCTTTCTACGGCAGCACTGAGCTTACGATCCGAAACCCGCAGACTATTGATGATGTCATGCCTAACCTCAGTTCCGATTTCTCCCATAACATCCACCAGCATGTTGACTCCGTTAAAACTCGCCGCGTCACTTTCCGGAACGTGCTGTGCTTTTACCGCTAAATCGATTGCGACTTTTTCGCCGATTTCAGAAGGAAGTTCTCGCATGTTTCCTAGTAATAGCACTACTTGCCCCCGTTCTTCTTTTGGGAGTCGGGCGATAATCGATGACGCGGTCATACTGCTTAGACGGCTGAGAACAATGGCTTTGATTTTAATTGGCTCCGGTTTGATTAAAAACGCGAGCTGATCCGGAGTCAGTTTATACAAAAAGGAGAACGGATCCAGTTTTTTATCTTCCGGTGCCAGCAATTGTTTGGTAAACAATATTTTTTGGATTTCCCTCAGCAGAGTTTTTTCTTCCTGCGGCTTCAATTCAAGCTCTTCCGCCATCTCTTCCAACTTCAGGTATTGATCTTTACCCATGGGATCTGAAAGTAATCGTCGCGATACATACGGACCCAGGATGGCAATCAACTTTGTGATTTTTTCAATGCCTTGTTTTTGCTGGCCGTATTCTTCAACCATTTGTTGGGCAAAATCCTGTCGGCCAACTAATTGGGCAATTATATCCTGGGCGGTTTTATCGTTTTCATCGCGTATCAGTTCTTCCCTTAGTTGCTCTTCCTGTTTTTTTAAGCGATCCTGCTTGGCTTTCTTCAACTCGTCGAGTGCTTCTTCTATTTCATCGGATTGAGCCTGAATGCCTCCGCCTTCAATAGAATCCACCAGCGTGGTCAGATTACTTTTCATTCGAGTGATTTTCCATAATAAGATCACAATCAAGAGAGTTAAAAACACAAAAACGCCCAGGTAGATCCATTCTTTGACGGTTAGACCGTAATGTAGCAAATTAGGGGTAAGTCCTCCATTTTCTTTGTTGGTTTGTTGCTCTTCCGCGAGCGTTACAGGAGGAATCGAGTTTTCTTTGTTGGTTTGTTGCTCTTCCGCGGGCGTTACAGGAGGAATCGAGTCCAAATTGATAATATCACCTCTGGTCGCGTTATACCCACTGATCACTTTAATCGTTTTTTCAATGTACTCGTATAAAGAGGAAGTGATTTCTTTGTGGATAATCAAGTTCACTTTTAATTGTTTGATTTTCCAATATTTATCTCCGATAGTTTCAGTGATTTTAGGCTGTGTTGTGGTTTCTTCGGGTTCAAATCCGGGAAGTGCGTCGGTTGGTTCTGTCACAATTTCTCTGGGGCCATATTTGCGGATACGCTCTTCTTCCCTGGTCCCGTCCAATCTTACTTTCAATACATATTCACCCCGGCTCAAAAAAGTGGATATGGCCTTATGGATGGCACTCTCAATCTCGTGTTCTTTGACTGCCAGTGAGTATATCTTATCTTCCGCGAACACGGGGGTTGAGAATAAACCGATCAGGGCTACCAGCATCAGTACGCGATGAATTACTTTCATAGTTCGGTTTTTAGTTTTTCGATATATCGATTGAGCTTTTTATTATCGGGGTCAAGAGTAAGTGCTTTGGTCCAGTTGCTTAACGCGAGATTATACCACTTTAAACGATAGTAGATTGATCCCAGCATTTCATAGCTCTTGGAAGAATAAGGATTGATATTTATCGACTCGATGACCTTATTCAGGGCTGTGGTTAAATCGTTATTAAAGTATGCCTTCCGTGATTGAATGAGATGTTTTGAGCTTTCCGCCTCCATTCTGGGATCGATCTCACTCTTTTTTTTCCCCAGATCCGGAGAAAGCTTGGCCAGGCTTTCTTGTTTCGCGATTTCATCCTGATTGACTTCCTCAAGCAGGTTGCCGGTTTCCTCGTCTTTTTTTTCTTCCGGTAGTTTTTTTCCGATCTCCGTCCCACCTTCCTCTCTTGGGACCTCAGCTAGCACTTCTACATTGAATGTGTCTTTAGTACCCAATTCCAAACCGGCTTGTTCTTTCAACAAATGGGTGATACTTCGCTCAACCGCCGGGGTCAAAGGCATTGATACCATTAATACCAAAAACCGATATCGAGCGTATCGCTCAATAAATCCGGTAATTTGTCCGGGTTTATTGGCTAAGATTGCTTTGTTTCCAAATCCGGGGAGGTTGACGTTTTCAATTTCCGGATCTTTGGTGAGTATTGGATCTCGCTGCAAGACATACAAGACATTAACTGAAAGTGCTAAAAATTTGTCCTTAAGTACATCAACCAATATTGGTCTTAGCTTTCGCTTCAGTTGATATTCTTCTTGCTCCCGTTCCGCCGGATTGGGTTTCTTGCCGAGTGCGAATCCGGTGTTGACGACAAAGACAATAGAAAGGACAAAAAGAACCGATAAGTTGCACAAGCTATTAATTAACCTTCTCATTTAATTAACCTTTTCATTTGATGTACTCCAATAGTTTTATTACTTCCTTATCATTTGGATCCATTTCTTTAACTTGATTCCAAGCTGCTTGGGCCAGTTCTTTTTCTTGTAATAGCAGATGTAGCGTCCCTTTCTTTTTTAACAAGGAGATTCTTGAGTAGGCGCTGGCTGTTTTCGCTAACATCAAGTCCAAAAGAACAATTCCACGACGGTATTCCCCGGCTTCGAATGCCTGATCGATTTCTGCCCGGAATTCAGCGTCGGATTTTAAGTCTTCATCGGTCGTTTTAGAAACAATTGTCTTCAAGGCGGCATCGAGTCGGGGAAAATGGCCGCGATATACAGTTAACCGATCTCCTCGCGCTGGCCGAAATTTGACCGCCATAGGGATTAATCGACTTAAAAATGGCTCAACATCAGGATTGACGGATTCATCCAACATAACGGAAATCTCCATACGCATCAAAGTCGTTGAATTGGCAATGGCTTGATATATTGAGTCGCGGTCTTCAAGATAAACTTCGAATCCGGGGAGTTTTGTTTTTCCCTCTGTATCTGCTTTGACCACCTGTCGCTTTAGTTTATTGATTTCATCAGAATTCCAATAAAACCTGGCATTGAGCAGAAAGTTTTTTCTTTCCACGTATTCTGAAATCAATTGTGTCAGTTTTTGGTTGATATATTCCTCATAATCACTGACATATCGTTGAAGCACCGGGTATAAAATCACCGGTTTGATATCTTCCAATGATTTTTGTCCTTTCTTGATTGAATCCAATACTGCCAATGAAGCGTCATCAGCCGCTAAAGGAACATCCTTGGGCAATAGTTTGGGTTTACCCATCGCTTCCGGAAATAGGACAGGGACGACATTAACCATATCTCCGCGTTCCGGTACGAATCGAGCTTGAATCGGAACGAGTTTATAAATGAAATCAGTATATTGCTGCGAAAGTTTGTCATCGATCAGAACCTCTACTTTAAGTTTCAACACAGAGCCAGCCCCCAAATAATAATCGAGACTTTCTTCTTTTTTATTGATGAAAAGCCGAAATCCGGGAAGTTTAATTGGTTTTTTCTTAAGTTCCTTATTTTTTGTTTTAAGCTTGTCAATTTCAGTGGGATTCCAGTAAATCCGGGCAGTTAAATGAAAGCGACTTTCAGGAATGTATTTGGCAACACTTCTGGTAAGCGATTCGGTGATAGCTCGCTCATATTCCGCTGCTTGTTTTTGCAGAACCTTAAACGCCAGATTTTCCACCTGTGGTTGAGGCTGTTCAACCTGACCGAAAACTATCGGTGCCGCGCTTAAACACAGGGTTGTCGCCATGAATAAACCAAATATGAAATTGTCGGATACTTTTTTCATTGTGTTTCCGTTTCCTCGTCTTTAGCTTTGTCGGTTTCACCGGATTCTGATTCCATAAACTCGTTGAATTGTTTGACTTCAATGTTATCCGGATCGATTCGGAGGATATCATCAAATTCTTTTTTTGCCATTTCATATTTGCCCATGGCGTAAAAAACCGATCCCTTCATCATTTTTGCTTGCGGGTTGTCATTATCCAGTTGCAAAGCGCTGTTCAATGATTCCAGGGCCACGACATAGTCATTTCTCCCCATGGCATCGCGCGCTACTTGAAGCTTTTGGGTGAAGAGCGTTAAATTGGTATCGGTGCCTGAAGTCGCCAAAGTCGTTTTGTCACCTTCTTGAGCACTTTCAATATGGGTGCCTACATGAAATGAGATCAAGAAGCTGTCTGTATCAAATTCCTCTTCATGAGTTGTGGTTTTTCCCTGCTTAATTTGAATAATTTTAACATAGGTACGACCATATTCTTGACGGGTGAAAACTTTGGTAATCACCTCGCTTTCACCGGTTTTTTCGACGTGAGTGGCAATCTCTTTTGATAAATCTTCCGGTTTCGCTTCTTTAGCTTGTCGCGTGCATCCGCCAATCGCGAGTATCAGGAGTCCGATGATTGAGTAGAGTAATGTCTGTTTCATAATGAAGTTCAGTGAGGTGTCAATTTACTTCTTTCTTGCATAGAGAATCGCGGGCTAAAACTGGTATCCGAAACTTACCAATGCTGCTGCTCCTGGTAATTTGTCTACTGTCCCGTCGTCTTCAGGTTTACTTAAGTGCGTTTCAGGAAAAGAGAAAAGACTATAGTTAAGAGTTAAACGCTGCCCAAAGCTTAGTTTGAACCCGGCTCGATAGTATACCGAGAAGTTAAACTGGGTTGAAATAAACTCCCCCATACCAGCATGGACTGCCAATGCGGCATTGCTTTGCATGAGTGAGGCGAGCTCCCATGCTATGGTTCCGTCGAACATGTAGCCTGTCGCGAGTTCTACATAATCTTCGTTATTATTTCCTAGTTTGGAGTTGTTATCAGTATAGTAAGCGAGGCTGAAACCCACGATCCAGCTTTCAGCAAATCTTATGGTATGTTCAGCGCCAAATGTGAGCGCTGTTTGATCAACACTTTTCCCGGATGCCATCATGACCGGAATGGTCAAATGACCGGCATAGAGATGCCAGTATCGAGCCTTGGGGAGCGGCTTCCCGGTAATGACATCGGATAATATAATTCGTCCTTCTTGGGCATCATGGACATTGATCACAACGCTCAATTGTCGCTCTTCTTCGGTGATCATGGTCGTCATAAATCCCTGAACACCCAATTTGCTGGCCAATTCGTTTCTGGCCTCTTGATCTTTCAATCCTCGGCTAATTGTTAGAATCCCGTTTTTCAGCTCACTTGTTATTCTGTTGCATTCGTCACATTTGATCAATTTAAGCTGGGGATTTTCCAATAATAATTGACCATATAATTTAGCTTCCGCCACCTTTCGAAACGCGTTATCCAAATTGGGGCTAAAAGAGATATTGGTGACCGCGAGTGCAGAGATTCGAGCATCCAAACGGCCGATTGATCGTGCCAATTCAGGCATCAGTTCCCCGAATTGAAAATAGAGCGGATCATTCCACATGGCATATTTTTCGTTGTCGCTTAAATTGCCATCAACGCTGATTTCTTCATTTTCATCATCAGTTAAGCTGGTGTCTTCTGTTTGAGCGAATGCCATACCGGATAATCCCCAATGGCATAAAAAACAGATCAGGATCGGAAGTATCAAATATCGTTTCATTGTTTGAGAAATTAAGAATGTTTAACTTCTACTCTCTACCATCAAATATTAACCTGGTTTGTTTATGAGATTCAGGCTGCCTCGCCAAAATTATCTCAACTCTTCGATTAATCCATCGAGCTGTTCTCAGTTCACTGCCTGTCAGTGTTCTCCCGTAAATGTCCCTGTATTCGACTCGCGGACGGGTATCGGCAAAAGTTCTGACGCTAATCATGTCACTGGGATATTTAATCCGACTGATCAAAAATGTGGCGATATTCGTCGCCCGTGCCGCGCTGAGTTCCCAGTTGCTGGGAAACTTTTTGGTTTTAATGGGAACATTGTCAGTATGTCCTTCCACCATAATCAAATCCTTTTTATGTTCGTCCATTTTCTTAATGGCAGTAAACAATGGCTCCAATGTATTAAGGGCTTGTTCTTGGATCGTATCGCCTCCGGAACGAAAAAGAAAGTCCGAAGGTAAGGATAAGACGCATTCAAGTTTGCTTGACCTCAACTCGTAATTTTTGAAATGCTGTTGGTTTTGGTTTAGATATTTTTCAATGCCATCACAGTTTTTGGGCTGCGTTGACAGAGTGCTCAATAATACAAATAAGCAGAATAATAAAGTCATCAAGTCCGCAAAAGTGACTACCCAAACCGGAATGGAACCCAATCGAGCAGATTCCGCGCGGATTGTTTTGCCGCCGATCATAAGTCTAATGCTCCGGATTCCAGTGCGATCAGTTTCTCTTCTTCAATTTTTTTTCGCAGCTTCTTGGGAAGATAAATTACCAGGTCCTGACTAATAGTTTCTACCGGTTCACGTCTCTTGAGATATAGGATACTCTCTCGAATCATTTCCATCAGTTTCGTGTTGGAATCTTTAAGCTGGTAGCGTTTTGAGGCTACCGGGATAAAAGTCAACTGAGCTGCCAAAATACCATAAAGCGTTGTAATCAAAGCTACAGACATACCACCCATGATGTCATTAACTTTAGCTCCGACTTCAGTTGCTGATCCAAGCATCAAAATCAAACCAACCACTGTACCTACCATTCCGAACGCCGGTGTGGTAGCACCCATAAATCTCAGAACGTCAATCTCTTCAGATGCCCTATAGTTGTGCATTTCAATTTCAGACTGGATGACCTCTGTAATTTTTTCTTCCGAAACCAAATCGACCAATATAAAATCTTGGACCCAGTTACGGAGATGATCATTGTTTATCTCTTCCGCGTCGGCATCGGTAATAATTTCACCTTTCAATCTTTTTTCCGCCAAATAGAGTACCGTCTCGTAGACATCCAAAAAATTCTTTTTCATGGTATCTCTACCCAATACTTGCACGGTGAAGACGAATACCCGCATAGTTCTGGAAAACGGGAACGCGATCATTAGAGCGGTAAAGGTTCCGCCCGCTACAATACCAAAAGATTTCAAGTCAGCAAATCGTGATATTGATCCGATAGTTGAATTTTTAAATTCCTCTTGAACTTTTCTAACCTGCTGAATCTCAAATACCCCACGCCTGTCACTTTCCATTTGTTCGATCAATTGTTCGTAAACGGAGAGTTGATAGACATAGCTATTTGAATATTTATCCGGAATCACAATCCCTAAAAACAAAAGAGTTAATCCTAAAATAAATCCGATTATTTTCCCGAGTGTATCGTTCATAGTCGTTATATCGTGCTGGGGCGTTAAAATTATAGTTCATGTGACATTCGAAAAAGCAAATTACATGCCACTGTATCGTTGACTGTGCCGCGGTCAAAGATGCGAATTATAGGGTGTGACTATGTTAAACGGGAGGTTATCATATTTTGTTTTATGATTGGGTTATTTGGTGAAGCTCTCTTTTTAAAGGATTTGGGGCTATTGATTGAACGACAAAGTTTAGATTGCATAACTGCCACCTATCGGATATATTCCTCCCTTAATTCTCAGTCGAGTATTGCACAAATTGTGAGCTAAAAGTGAACTAATAACCAACACCAAAAATGAGTAAAAAAGAGTCGGAAGAAACAGAAAACTTCCTATCCAAGCAACTTCTTGAAACCAGGACAATTATCATCTCAGATTCTATCGATAATGAGTTATCTGATACAGTGATTAAACAAGCTCTGCTTTTGGAAAAGCTTGATGCCAGAAAAGAAATCAAAGTACTGATCAATTCGCATGGGGGAGAGGTTTATAGCGGTTATGCGATTTATGATGTACTTCATTTCATATCCTGTCCGATCACTACAATTGTTATAGGATTGGCGGCCAGTATGGGATCAATTTTATCTCAAGTCGGGGTGAAAGGAAAACGTTTGGCCTTGCCTAACGCCCGAATAATGATTCACCAGCCTTTGTTGCAGCGTGCCGAAGGTCAAACAACGGATCTGGAAATCCATTCTCGCCAAATTTTAAAACTCAGAGAGGAACTGGCTGAGCTATACGCATGCAAAACGGGTCAAGACATGAAAAAAATATTAAAAGATATGGATCGTGACTACTGGATGACGGCCGAAGAGTCATTGGCTTATGGTTTGATTGATAAAATTATTACAACTCGTGAGGGTTTATAGAGTTAGGGGATATGAATTTCCAAGTGTCAATTGATATAATCCGGATGATTTAATTAAAAATGAAAATAAGTGTATTTGGTGGCGGATATGTAGGCCTGGTGGCCGGTGCCTGTTTTGCTGAAAGTGGTAATGAGGTCATATGCGCGGATATTGATGAAAAGAAAATAGAGAGCCTAAATAATGGTATCATTCCTATTTATGAACCGGGGCTGGAAGAAATGGTGAAACGGAATGTCGCTCAACAAAGACTCTTTTTCAGTACTGACTCAGAATCCGCCATAAAAAAATCATTGTTCAATTTTATCGCGGTGGGAACACCGCCAGGTGAAGACGGCAGTGCTGACTTACAATATGTTTTAGCGGTAGCGAAGACCATCGGGCGGCATATGGATGACTACAAAGTGATTGTTGATAAATCCACTGTGCCGGTCGGAACCGGCGATAAGGTCAAATCCGCGGTGGCGGAAGTGCTATCTTCTCGTGGTGTGACTATTGAATTCGATATTGTAGCAAATCCCGAATTTTTGCGGGAGGGAGTTGCTATTAACGATTTTATGGATCCTAATCGGGTGGTGATTGGAACTGACAATCCAAGAACCGCGGCATTGATGAGAGAACTTTATGCGCCTTTTATGAAAACAGAGGACCGCTTATTGACCATGGATATTAAAAGTGCGGAAATGACCAAGTATGCCGCAAACTCTATGTTGGCCACCAAGATATCTTTTATCAACGAGATTGCTAATCTTTGTGAAAAAGTCGGAGCAAATATCGACCAGGTAAGGGCTGGAATAGGATATGATAGACGAATTGGGACCAGTTTTCTTTTCCCAGGCGTTGGATACGGTGGATCATGTTTTCCTAAGGATGTACAGGCACTGATTCGAACCGGAAATCACTATCGATGTGATATGAAATTGCTGAATTCGGTGGAATCGGTCAACAATAAACAAAAACTGGTGCTTTTAAACATGATTAAAGGTCGCTTTGGCACTGATTTGAGTAACAAGCGATTTGGTGTTTGGGGATTGGCCTTTAAACCACAAACCGATGATATGAGAGAGGCACCTTCAAAAGTCATCATATCCGGTCTGTTGGAAGCTGGTGCCTCTGTGATAGCCCATGATCCGGCAGCCATCGAGGAAGGCCGGCATGTTTGGGGTGATAGAATCGGGTATTGCCAGAATAATTATGATGTACTGAATAATATCGATGCGCTGCTGATCATCACAGAGTGGAATGATTTCCGCCGACCGGACTTTGAGCGTATTAAGGATCAAATGAAGACACCGGTCATTTTTGATGGCCGAAACATATACAACCCGGAAAAAATGAAGTCTTTAGGCTTTGAGTATTACAGCGTTGGCAGACCCGAAAACAATGTCAATTAAAGGACAAATGACTCTCAAACAAACAAAAAGGATATTGGTTACGGGTGGTGCCGGATTTATCGGCTCATTCTTATGTGATCGGTTTATTGAACAAGGCCACGATGTCGTATGCGTGGATAATTTTTTTACAGGACAGAAAGCCAATATTGATCATCTGAGAGATCATTCACGATTCGAGCTGATTCGTCATGACGTTACACAGCCGATTCTTTTAGAGGTTGATTGGATATTTAATTTCGCGTG
The DNA here is from genome assembly GCA_964549175.1 of uncultured Pseudomonadota bacterium. Lineage (GTDB taxonomy): Bacteria > SAR324 > SAR324 > XYD2-FULL-50-16 > XYD2-FULL-50-16 > CAZJUM01. Next base: position 17,284 of record CAZJUM010000029.1, read on the forward strand.
TCCGGCATCACCTGTTGATTATCAATTTAATCCCATTAAAACATTGAAAACAAATATAATGGGAACTCTGAATATGCTTGGGTTGGCCAAGCGGGTTAAAGCAAGGATTCTACACGCCAGCACCTCGGAAGTATATGGTGATCCTGCTGTACATCCGCAAACGGAAAGCTATTGGGGAAATGTCAATCCAATCGGGATAAGAAGTTGTTATGATGAAGGCAAACGAGCCGGGGAAACTTTGATGAGCGATTACAAGCGCGCACTTCGAGTTGATGCCAAAGTCGTAAGGATCTTTAATACTTATGGCCCAAGAATGAGACCGAATGATGGGCGTGTGGTGAGTAATTTTATTATGCGGGCAATTTCAGGGGAAGACATCGCGGTTTATGGTGACGGATCACAGACACGATCTTTTTGCTATGTTGATGAGCTGGTCGAGGTGATCAATCGCATGATGGTAAAAGATGATTTTGCCGGCCCGGTCAATATCGGTAATCCAATTGAATTCACCATCTTGGAACTGGCGCGAAAAGTGATCGAAATAACAGGATCAAAATCTTCAATTGTGTATCAGCCACTTCCCGAAGATGATCCCATCCAAAGACAACCGGATATAACTCTGGCCAAAAATAAGCTTGATTGGGAGCCAAAAATTCAGTTGGAAGAAGGTTTGAAAAAAACCATTCCTTATTTTGAACAACTCATTGCCGGTCAAAAAGAGTGATGAGCGTGCTTACCCCCGCGCAAATTTCAGTGGTTTTGGTTGAACCGTCACATCCTGGCAATGTCGGAGCGAGCGCTCGCGCCATGGACAACTTTGGGGTGACCGATTTACGATTAGTCAACCCCTGTGAGGTGGATCATCCTGATTCCAGAGCCTTTTCGAAAAATGCGCGTTATTTGTTATATGAGGCTAAAACTTATGAAGATTTGGCGGAAGCCGTCAAAGATCACCATGTCATTATCGGTACATCAGCACGTCAACGTGATAAAATTCATACCGCCACAAGCTTAACTGAAATATCGCGGAACCTGGCTTATTTCCCGCGAGACTGCTCCGTCGCGATTGTCTTTGGGCGAGAGCAAAACGGTTTAACCAATGAGGAAATGAGTATTTGTAATGAATGGGTCTATATTCCCACTTTTGGCAAAAACCCCTCCCTTAATTTGGCTCAGGCAATTTTAGTGGTGCTGTATGAACTATCAAAATTGTATTCAATGGAAGATACATTTAGCGATCAAATGTTTAATCCGGCCAATTCGGAACAACTTGAGGGAATGAAACAGCACTTTTTTCAAGTACTGGATCGCGTTAGTTTTATTCGACATGGCGCACGAGACTCTATCTGGCATAGTTTTGCGTGTTTAATCGGTCGCGCCAAGCCCGATGAACGTGATATTAGAATGATCAGAGGATTTTTTAGCCAAATTGAGACAAAAATTAAACGAAAAGAAAAAGCTATCAAATCCTTAAAATCCAAATCATTATTCAGCAACGATACAAAACCTCCTGTCCCCACTTAAAAATCGAGATATTGCCGCATGCAGCCTGTCTCAGTATTTCAAGAAAGAACTTTTCTAAACCTTTAATTTAGTGTAAATTTTTGATCAGAGTGTCCATTTTTCGTGTGTCGTAGTCTCCTGAGTTTGGTTCCCGCACGCGTCAATTGAAAGGGATTTGTATCTATTCAGAACTTATTAAAAAAGTGCAAAAAAGTTCATTTTTTACTT
>CAZJUM010000030.1:0-18901 GCA_964549175.1 uncultured Pseudomonadota bacterium
AATCCGTCAAAAACCTTGTCAAGTAAAAAATGAACTTTTTTGCACTTTTTTAATCTGAATAGATATCCTCATTGTATCTTAGGATTGCTCTAAAATTATTTTCTCAATCTCATCAAAATCATTTTCATTTTCAGCCAGCAGGATTAATCGATCTCCCTTTTCAATGATTAAAGTTTTTGGGGGATTAAGTATTATTTTCCCATGCTGAAAAATACCGACGATTTGGATGTTGAGTGGGTGTTTAATAATAGCCATCTGCAAGTCGACAAGCTTATATCCTATCAGGTCAGAGGGGATAATGAAAAACTGAGAACCCAAGTTATTGCTTAAAAGCTGTTGTATAATACCGTAAATTCCGGGATTCAAGAATTCCTGGACAAGCAGTCGGCTGGTAATTCCATCATCTGAGATCATTCCATCCACGTTGGAGCGATTAATTAATCTGAAGTTTTTTCGACTTTGCACCTCGACAATGGTTTTAATCGATGTATCGTGAACTTTTTCCAGCAATTCAATAATAGCTCCAATTGTAAATGAACGTTCATCAGCAGCTCCTGATTTCGACTCATCAGCCAAAATGATAACACCGGATGATTTTAAGATATTAGCCTTAAGTAGAATATTTTCATCCGTGGGATTTCCTTTAATAAACAATATATCTGATTCCCGCGTTTTTTCCGGAAGCTCTTCCAAAACATCGGAAATGATCACAATGGAACTTGTTTGGTGCTCAGGGATGGTTCTGATTTCTTGGATGATTTCCTGAATTTTGTTTTCACCCGGGAAATTACATATGATAATGTGGTTTTCATCAAAGATTTCCATAAGTCCCCTTCGAGTCCTTGATATGGTTTGTAAAATGTGTTCCGCGATAAATCCGATCAGATAACCGATGATCCCAATGCCGATAATCATACAAAGGTAGGAAATTATAAATCGACCGATTGTCGTAGTCGCTGAAAAGTCTCCATAGCCAACGGTTGTCATGGTTACCATTGCCCACCAGATGGAATCACCCAAAGTTAAATCAGGCTGGGTGTCGCGCTCCGCCAGATAAAAAAGGTATCCGAACAGCAGATTCAAAATCACCGCGATGCAAATCGCACGGGAAATATTTCTTACGAACAAACCGCCTTCCTGTTTGAAGTGGGCAAATAACTTTTTAATTTTTGGGGTCATCGCCAGAATTTGCGGGTAATCATACTATCATCTCATTGAAAGCATATATTCGATCAGTTAAACCCATCACAAATTTTCAAAAACTCATAATAGGAGACTGTATATACGCTTATGGAGACGTTAACGAAAAAGACGCTCGACCTCAAGGGATAGCGTAAAATATGTAACATTTGTTGAAGGGTAAATCATCGTTGAGCTATGCGGAGACCAGCGATACAAACTTGTGTACTCTCAATGTTCTCAGCCAACTTCGGGACATGATCGCTTAAAAGTGGAATTATAATATCGACCAACTCGCTTCGAATACTGATCCCTAGCTTGTGTCGAGTTTTATTCAACATCATTCCAGTGTTGCCAGACAAACCAAAAAAATGATTTAAATTACACGAAAGGTGATTCGTATCATCCGAAATATCAAAATCTCCCGGTAAAAGCTGGCTTTTGACCAACCGAAAAAGCTGGGATTGAGGCCAAATATCGTCCGTTTCAAAAAACCATAGTTTGAGCGCAGATGATTAGTACAGCCGTCTCGCACGATTAATAAGTTCACCAATTGATGAAACCTCACTCAATATGAAAAAAAAAACCGATAAGCCGGAACGTTATCCGATTCCCAAGGATATTCCTCAAAAGAACACAATTTTTCATTTGCCTAACAAACGATATGATCAATTTTATCCCGCCATTTCGTATATTGTTTATATCGACCCCGAGGAATACACCGATCCTTATGAAAACTCACACTATTCCCTTGCTCATGAAGCTGTTTACAAGCTGGCACTGACGCTTCCGCCCAAACAATTTATCACCATTTGCCCCAAAAGATTTGGATGGTCCGATGATCAGTTCGAGTACAAATTTGATATTGTTACCCAAAAATCCGCTGTGGTACTGGAGATCGCGGGAAAAAACAACTCTGCCACCCGTACCAATAATCCCCCTTTTTATAAAAAGGGAGCGGATACACCGAGCTTGACCCTGAGATCACGAGAAAACAGCTTTTTAAATCGCGCTTTTATCTCACATTCACCAAATGTTATTTCGCGATTTCTTCCCGAGCATCAGAATTTAGAATACATGATTCGACTGATCGATTTATCGGCACTTACCGGAAACCAAACCTTGCGAGTTTCGATGAACTCAGAATTAAAAGAGGCCATCGGATATCTGGCGCCAAATATTCAATCCAATGGGGCTGTTCATCCGCCAGGGGATGTTGAAACTGACTTTATTAACCGGAGGAATCTGGCTAACTGGCGTCGCTATATGGCTGAAAAAATAGCCGAACAAATTGATCCCAAGCGATTTGGTGTTAAGAATATCTACCTCATCGGTAGCGCCAAAAACAATACCGCTGGCCCTGGTAGTGATGTCGATTTAATGATTCATATCGAGGGATCCAAAGCACAGCGGGATGAACTTCAAGTATGGCTGGAGGGGTGGAGTAAATGTTTGGCGGAAATTAATTATCTTAAGTCCGGATATCGATCTGACGGATTGCTGGACATTCATTTTATAAACGATGAGTCCATCGCTCAAAAAACCAGTTTTGCTATCAAAATCAATGCGGTTACGGATGCCGCGCTTTGCCTTCCCATGGCGAACGCCAAGTCAAGATAGCTACTCAAATATGTTCACGACTGGCTTCATTCAGATTTTCAGGGTTAAATCTAACCAACCCGAGTTCAGCACCATCATGAGCCGCGGAAAAGCATAAGGTTTGATCAATCTGATCTTTCCATGATCCGGTGATTCGCGTTGACTCGTGAATATGACCATGAAGTGTTAATAAGGGTTGACGGGATTTGATGAAGTGCTGAATGGCGACACTGCCACAGTGAAGATCCAACTGCGCGTAATCAACTTTTTTGCCATCCAGGGCGACCCGGTCCAAATTGGTCTGATAGGGCGGGGAGTGAAACAAAAAAATCGCCTTCTCAAAATTATCGTCGCCGGCGAGTTTCTCCAAATCAGTTCGAATATTCGAGTACTTAATCGTGTTTTTATCAACAGGAATCGTACGACTGCCTTGTTCGGGTGACAGGCAATTGGGATCGATATACCGCCCGACATCATATTTTTCCCAATCTTTCAATCGAAATGGCGTCGGGGGGACGTAAGAGTATCCGTAAACGATGTATTCTCCAAACACGACCTTTTGTTTATGAATATAATGCCAGTATCCTTCCTGGTCGCCTTTAATAAACGCTTTTTCTTCAATTCGGACATCATCATTCCCCAAAATTAAGAAAATTTCCGGATATGCTTCTCGAAGTGTTTCTTTTAGCTGATGAAGATGGTGTTTAAAAAACTCATTGACGAAATCCCCGATCGGAAAGTCGGCATCACGGAGCAGCGCTTTAAATTCAGGCGGTAAAAGATCCCCCCCCATAAACACAGCTTTAGGTTGTTCCTTTTGAATCAAGTCAAATAGTTTTAAATAGCGATCTTCACGTCCGTGCAGATCGCTAACAAAAAAGCATTGCTTCACAGGTCATCCGGATGAGCTAAGGTTAAATAGTGTCGGTGGTTATAATATAATTGTGAAAGAGCTCCGTCCCCAAAACGAATCACAAAAAATCAATTATGCCATTTATCAAGTTTTGGATTTTGAAATAAATTAATTTTGTCCAATAACTTGTCCGCTGAATTTTGATTGACCACCATGTTAAGATGGCTCTTTTTTATAAATTGTTGCTTGACAGCTCCCTCTAAGAACTTAAATAAACCATCATAAAATCCCCCAATATTGAAAAATCCCATGGGTTTGTCATGATACCCCAATTGAGCCCAGGTGATAATTTCCAGTATTTCCTCCAACGTCCCAAATCCTCCGGGGAGCGCGATAAAAGCACCCGCTAATTCAAACATCTTCGCTTTTCGCTCATGCATCGAACTGGTTACGATCAGCTCCGATACCTCCGAATGATCAAAACGGGAAGCGATTGACTCGGGAATTACCCCTGTGACTTTGCCACCTCCTCGTTTTATGGTGTTGGCAATGACTCCCATTAAGCCCATATTTCCGCCACCATAAACCAAATCTTGGCGTCGTCTGATCATTTCTGTTCCAAGCTCTTTCACCGCTTCGGTATACAGAGGATCGGAGCCCGAATTTGATCCACAAAAGACGCACACCCGCTTAACGCTTTTCATCTCATTTCCATCAATCGCGATTAACTGCTTTCAATAAAAGCCTTCCTATATTCAGAATCCCTTGGTCCGTCAAGTATCAAGTCGCTCACCCGGACAATCCGGAACCAAAGGATTGAAATAAAACCACTCCTGAAGAGGAGAATATTATCCACTCGCGTCGCGAGAACATAAAGCCCGTTAATTGATGGCGGAGTTGGTTTCGCTCTGATCACTCATTAAATTGAGATTTATTAACACCCCGGTTGAAAGCCCCGTCTGTTTTTTAGCACCCCAAAACAGAGATAGCGCAATAGGCCCAAAAATCAATTCCCCACCAAAAAAATACAAAAATCTATCGGAATAAATGTAATATTCAAGCATAAACTGATTATCGGATTTTGAATCACATTGAGGCTATTCTTAGTCCTCTTCTCCGTTCCATAAAAACTGAGCCGCTTTTTCCTTTTACATTTTGCCCATGACTGGTTTAATCTTGCTTTTATAAATTCGAGCGAACCACTCTTAAATCACAAAAAATTCGGAGGCTAAAATGAAAAAGCTTTGCTTACTCATCGCGCTTGTTTTCTCAGTGACAATTGTTGGAAACGCGGCACAATTATATCACCCGGGGAAAACTTATAAGATAACAATTCTGCACACCAACGATCACCATGGTCATTTTTGGAAGAACCGACGCGGCGAATATGGGTTGTCAGCTCAGAAAACGCTTATTGACCGAATCCGAAATGAAGTTCGATCAGATGGTGGGTTCACTCTCGTTTTATCAGGCGGAGACATCAACACAGGTGTGCCCGAATCAGATTTACAAGATGCTGAACCGGATTTCAAAGCCATGTCTCTGATTGGCTATGATGCCATGGTTTTAGGTAATCATGAATTTGATAAGCCCTTAGACGTTTTGGCCAAACAAAAAGAATGGTCAAAATTTCCTTTTCTATCGGCCAATGTGATTAAAAAAAGTACGGGTCAACCCTTGTATCAGCCTTACGTCACCTACAGTATTGACGGATTGAGAGTCGCCATAATGGGATTAACAACAGCCGATACCCCAAAATTGGTGACGCCGTCGAATGTCAAATCGCTGCGTTTTAAGGACCCAATTAAAACAGCCCAACGACTGGTTCCTGTGCTTGAAAAGAAAGCGGGTTTAATTATCGCTTTGACCCATATGGGATATCATGAGCTCGGACTCCATGGCAGCAATGCTCCCGGCGATGTCACACTGACTGAGTTTTCATCAGGTATTGACCTTGTGGTAGGTGGTCATTCTCACACCAAACTTGAGGAAGCTATTGTTGAAAACGGCACCATCATTGTTCAGGCTAATGCTGTCGGTCGGTATGTCGGTCGACTCGATATTGAATTTAAGGACGACATCACAACCCTCAAAAATTATCGACTTATCCCTGTTAACCTCAAGAAAAGCGCGATGATTGATGGTAAAAAAGTTCGCGTCCTCATGGAAAAAGAAATCCCGGAAGATCAAGAACTCCTGGCGTTCTTAAAGACATTTCAGGATCAGGGGGCTCAAGAACTTGGGGTAGTGATTGGAAGCACTGACGGAGAATTTATAGGAGAAAGAAAAGTCGTGCGATTCCAAGAAACAAACCTGGGAAATTTAATCGCCCGCGCTCAACGGCTCAAAGTCGGGGCTGATGTCGGTGTCATGAATTCAGGTGGTATTAGAACCAGCATCCAAACGGGTGATATTACATATAGGGATGTCTTAAAAGTCCAACCATTTGCCAATTCCATCGGTTTGGTCACCTTAACCGGCGCGGAATTAAAGCGATATCTGGAAGTAGCAGCCAATAAAAGCGCCGGATCTGGCGGCTTTGCCCAATTTGATAATGTTGAAGTCGTTATGGCGGGCAACAAACTGGAAAGCGCCACAGTGGGTGGAATGACCGTTATGGACGGAAAATCCTACAAATTAGCTATCAATAGCTTTATGGCGGCAGGTGGCGATCGATACATGCGAGTGTCCGATCATCCCGACTATGTTGATACAGGATATATCGACGCGGATGCGATGAGAGAGTACATCCAGAAAAACTCACCGTTGCGAGCGGATGATTTTGCCCCGACCAATGATGTTATAAGAAAGTAAATTAATCACTTACTCTTCCATAAAACTGGGTCACCTCAACGCAAGATCGCGGATGAACGTCAATCGACTGCTTGAGAATTCGGGAGTAAAAATCCTCGCCACTGCTGTGACGCGGGGCATTATTTTTTTTTTATGATACTCTCAATCACTCTGATAGGGTGCGCGGATCTTCCTGATATCAGCGAAAGCGGTGTTAGTCTCAGTTTTAACGCGAATGGCGGTAGCGGCGACCTGCTCGAAGAGAGCTCTTATACTGCGGATGAGAGCATTACCCTTCCGGACGATGAGTCGGATCTTGACAGGGAGGGATATCGTTTAAAGGGGTGGAATACTCAAGAGAATGTTAGCGGGACTGATTTCGCGTTAGGGCAGACAATCACTTACGATGACCTTTTGGATATTTTTGGAAAGGAGCGGGAAGATGTGTTTGAAGTGACCTTATACGCCCAATGGGAGAAAAGCTATTCAGTGATCTATAATGGCAACGGAGCGGACGAGGGCGAAGTCCCTGATCCGATTACCGTCTCCGGTTCCGATGGTGGGAGTTCAATAACAGTTGACGGAAACATCGGAGACCTTGTCAAAGATGAACACCTTTGGGAAAAGTGGAATACTGACGCGAGTGGTGACGGGCAGATCTATTGGGAAGGGGATATGATAGCCATGAATTATTCCGACCAGGAATTGTTTGCCTTTTGGCAGCGCTCGGTAACACAGGTCTCTACCGGGTATCATCACACCATGATCCTGAAAAGCGACGGCAGCTTGTGGGCAACGGGGGGAAATCATGTTGGTGAGCTGGGCGTTAGCGACTTAAGTGATCACGACACACCGGTATCAGTGGATGTGTCGAGTGATGTGGCCGCCGTCTCGACCAGATATAATCACACCATGATCCTGAAAAGTGACGGCAGCTTGTGGGCAACGGGGGATAATGACTATGGCCAACTGGGTGACGACAGCACAAGTGATCGCTACTCACCGGTATCCGTTATTCCTCTGGGAAAAAGCGATTAACAGGCTCTTATCCGCCTGCTGAACGCTGAGGTTACGGAGAATTCCCGCCTCCCTTTTGAGGGGGGGAAGTAGAAGAAGCCGGTCCGGGTTTTCCGCTTGTAAATAGTCAATTCAGGTAATAGGTTGAAATTTCGGAATAAAGCACCCGCAGACAATTATGTCCTGAAAATTGACAGGCATAATCTTTCAATAATAGCAATTATAAAGGGTCTGACGACTAACCCCACGTCCTAAAGTATCATTTGGATCTACAATTTAAGGGATAAGAGCATGGAGCGACTTGAGATTAAAAAGATTATCGGACGAAAATATGACTACTATTCCTAATGGGCACGGGCGGACGGCAGGTGCGGGTGCGTTTGTCCCGGTTTGCCGTTATTGGTTCGAGGATCTTCAATTCCTGTTTGGCAATCTGTTCCGCTTCTCTGCGGAGATTCGCTCATTTCATTTCTGGTTAAGGTGCTCCAAGTATGAATGGCGCCGCGATGCTTTTTATGGATTCCATATGTTTTAATGTTATATCCATACCGCTATCTATCATATTGATATAAGATCTTATAAAAAGCAAATGTGGTAAATAATGCCTCTTTATCAAAAATAGCCAACCGCTATTTACCACCGCGATTGTTATCATTATCGGACTGATTGGGATTTTTCTGATTTTGCGTAGAATGAGTTCTGCTGTCCCAGTTGCTGATCAACATAGAAAAAGTGTCATCTTTCAGCCCTTATTTGTGGGGGGTTGCGGGAAAAAGCCAAAACCAGGTTTAACCGCATGATATTATTGTTAAATACCCTTTGAGTTATGATCCAGCCAAAAATGATATAACGCAACTTCCAAATCGTGTTCGCCGGACCCCACAGAACCGGAGGCTCGCGCTCGCGTTCCGCTCACCCAAAGCTTTTTTTGCCCGCGTAATGGCAAGCGCCAAGGGTGATGATCATTGCGATCATTCCCAGCGCCTTGATCCATAGCGGGTTCCAAAACAAACAAATCGCTATAGAGAAGAATAGGGTGCGCCCGATCCAGCCAAGGGGCCGATTAATATACCCGGTCATCGCCACCGCAAAGGCAAACAATCCCAGGAGAGCGAATAACGAAACCTGTAGCCTGGTGACCCAATTACCATCGATCAACGCCGTAAAGGCAAACATCAAAGGCATAATATACAGCCCTTTGGCCAACTTCCACGCGGTAAATCCGGTTTGCATCGGCGGTGATTCGGCAATCGCTGCCGCCGAAAACGCGGCCAGGCATACCGGAGGCGTCACATTGGAGTCTTGAGAGACCCAAAAAATGATCATATGCGCTGATAGCAAGGAAACTCCCATTAAGGACAACGCCGGAACCGTAAGGATTGCCAGCATAACATAGGCAGCTGTGACGGGTAGTCCCATCCCCAGTAACAATGAGGCGCCCGTAATCAGAATTAGGGCAAAAATCAAACTTCCTCCTGACCATTCCACCACCAGCTGCGAAAAAGTAATCGAAGCACCAGTCATATTAATGGTCCCCACCGTCACCAATAAAATCCCGGTCGTTAGCATGTTCCGAACGCCGGTTTCTAATGAATCCAGGATGTCTTTAGACTTCATTTTATGGTTTTTGCTCAACCAGGAAGAACCGATAACAGCCAGAATTGAGAAACCAGCCGCGTATGTCGGCGTAAAGCCAGCGATCAACATACCGATTAGCACCCCTATCGGGATAAAAAAATGAATGCCTTCACGAATTACTTGCTTTAGTGGCGGTGCGTCTATTTGGGATAATCCGCTGATATTTTGTTTTTTGGCTTCCAGGCACACATAAAAAGCCACTGAAGCAAAATAGAGAATCGCGGGTAGAAAAGCGGTAGCGATAATCGCCGTAAACGGCAAGCGCGTCCATTCAGCCATAATAAAGGCGCCGGCTCCCATAATGGGAGGCATCAACTGCCCTTCCTGTGGAGGACGCGATTTCAACACCTGCGGCAAATTTAGAATCAAAGCCAGCTTTTTTCATCATTGGAATGGTAATCGAGCCGGTTGAAACGGTGTTGGCGACGGCACTTCCGGAAATCGTCCCCATTAAACCTGAGCCGACAACGGCAACCAGTCCGGGACCTCCGGTTAAGCGACCTGCTATATTAGCCGCCAGATTAATAATGAAATCACCCCCTCCCGACTTTAACAAAAACGCCGCGAATAATATAAACATAAATACATAGCTTGAGGAAATGGTAGCGATCATACCAAACAAGCCCTCGTCCGTAAAAAACATGCGGTACAATACCCGGGTCAAACTCATGCCGCGAAAGCTAAAAATACCATCGACATATTTTCCCCACCATAGCACATAGCTTAGAAAAAACACCGAGAGTGTCGGAATCACCATGCCGGTGGAACGACGGGCCAATTCAATCGCCAGAACAATTGCCACGCCAGCAAAAATCATGTCCGGCAAATTAGGAACCTCATTCCGAATGTGTAACGCCTCTTCAAAAAAAACCATATAAATCCCGGTGGACAAAACAACAAACGCAAGAATCACATCGATCCCAAACGCCAACCGAGAGAAGCTATTCTTTCGAAAGGGGAATACCAAAAACGCAATCCCACCCAACAATGCCAAATGTAAACTATTCCGCCATAGATCACTGATGTTTCCGATGGTATTGGCCCAGATATGAAATAACGCGGTACCAACACAGAACCAGGAAACAATATTCCTGGTCAACCCTTTATGCACTCTCGCCAAAGCCGATGATTCATCTTTTTGTTCTGCTGTAGCCGTTTGAGTCTGCCTCATAACTTCACCTATCGCTGAGTTCACCCTAAGCGACCGGATGAACTGATAATTGCGGAAGCTCTGAAAAATTCGAATCATATGAACTTTGAAGCCAAATCGAAAGTGTTGTTCCCGAAGTTCAGTGCTGGCAACGAATTGTGATACTCCGTGCCCGATCCGAGACAACTCTGTCAACTTGGCGGATTCCACAAAATACTATTTTTCAACGGTTTCTTGAGTTGAACCTCCCCTTACTGAATCAAATGAGAGGGAATCGTTAATCCTTTTTCTTTGTAGAATTTTAACGCACCCGGATGAAGCGGCGCGGGAAGTCCGTCGATGGCTTTTTCCAATTTCATCGCGTAGGTGGCCTTATGAATGTTCTGTAAAAAAGGCAGATTCTCGTAAACGTTTTTGGTGACTTTATAAACCACATCTTCTGGTATATCCGGATGAACCACCAAAACATTTGATTGCGCGATAGTGCGAATGGCTTCTTTTTGGCCGGGATAAGAATCTGCCGAAATAATGTATCGACTCCACACCGGAAAGGTTTAATTGACTTTCTCAAGTTGCTGATCACTAAATTCCAAAACCTTAATCTTATCCGCGCCGATACTGGCAAACGCCTGTGTGATCGCACCCGCCGGGACACCGGCAGGAATATTCATTCCCACAATACGGGCATCCTGCAGGGCATTGGCTGAAGGCGTGTATCCCAAATAAGCCAGATCATAATCCTGATCGGGTTTCATTCCCAACTCACCCAAAATATTTCGACCTGAGCCTTCGGTTCCGGAGCCTCGTTTACCAATGGAGAACCTTTGATTTTTTCAAAAGTCATTCTTTTTTACTTTAAGTCAGCCATTATCTCCTGAGGTAAACAAACAGCGTTACCGTGAAATCGCTATAAACAGCACATTTTGGCTTTTTTAAGCGCATCATCGATCAGCTTCGCCTGGGGGACCAAATAACTGTCCCGCATGAGATATACGGCATCATCAGCCACTTTGCCATCGATTAATTGTCGCGAAATACAATTCAGACAATCCGCCGCGAGCGGAGTCCTCAAAGGCACTGCTTTATAACCTTGATCCCGGAAAACCGCGTGTTTTCCTCCGGAGTTCTCACTAAGTTTTTTCTCCGGGGTTGAACAGCACGGCTGGCGTCTTAAACGCGAACAATCGTTTCAAAAGGGGCAAGAACGCATGTCATCAATTTTGATCGTGGATTTTGATTGCACTTTCCTCTTGAGTGTTTTCGTTTCTTGTGGGTACGATTCCACTTCAGGCTCGAAATCCGTGTCATTCCTTGTGGTGTCCTAAATCCTGCTAATATCTCAAAATGTTAGAACAATTACAGATTATATTTGATAAAGGGGGGATAATGATGTTTCCCCTGGCAGTGTGTTCGTTTCTTGTCGTTTTGATTACCTTGGAGCGATTGTTTATATTACGAAAAAAACGACTCGTTTCTCAAGATGATTATGAGTATTGGCAAAATTGGTTTAAAACACAGTCGAACGCAACACCCGCGGAGGATCCAAATCGTTCGCTTTTGGGCCAAATCATCGGGCCCGTCGCGGAGTTTTTTCCTATGCGGAGCAATCGTTTAGAAGAAAGAATCAGTGATTTGTCCAGAAAGGAAAAACACAAATTGGAGCGAGGTCTGGTCTTTTTGGATACAATTGCCGGTGTCGCGCCATTGTTTGGCCTTTTGGGAACCGCGTTAGGAATGGTTGATGTGTTTTCTCAATTGTCTACCATAGGGGAAGCTAAGATGGAGGCATTATCCTCCGGTATTTCGGAAGCATTGTTTACAACAGTCACCGGACTATTTATCGGGATACCGGCATTGGTTGCGTATAATCTTTTATCACGACATATTGATAGTATTTTGATTAGCGTCGAAGAATATGTGAATTTGATCCTTGATGAATTTGGATCTCAAATAATCTCTTCCGAAGAATCAGCAAGCACCTCATGAAACTATTTGAACGCAGCAAACGAAAATCAGGAATCAATTTAACAGCTTTAATTGATATTTTGTTTTTGTTGATTGTATTTTTTTCAGTTAGCACTCAGTTTACCAATCAGAAGGCCATTGGAATAGATTTACCAAAATCCAAATCATCAAGTCGTGTGGCAACCGCCTCGAAGCTAATTTTTATCATGCGCGATGAAGAGGAAGTATTTTTTAATGGCAAAAAGCTCGGATGGGAGCAAATTGAAAAAGAGTTAAAGTCTGGCAATTACGATCACAATCAAAAGGTGATATTAAATATTGATAAAGATGTGACCCATGGTAAAGTGGTCAAGCTTTTGGATTTGTTAAAATTGAATCAGTTTAAAAAGATTGTGTTCGGTACATATGGCAATTCATAATCGCGCCTGGTTTTTTGTCGCTTTTCTCATTAGCTCGTCTATTCATATCTCTGCTATTTCTCCGTTTTCACGTTGGCTTCATAATAATTTACGACCTATGTTTTATGAAGAAGGCCTTAAAATTGAACTTCAGGAATTGCGTCCTGAAAAAGACAAGCCCAAGCTTGTTGAGGTAAATCCCGTTAAAGAATTGAAGAAAGAAGAAAAGCCGCCTGATGATACCGACATTGATCGGGTGTATAAGGAGTTGCCGGAGTTTAAAAAAAACCTATCAACGGAAGCCGAAGAAGATCACATTATTCTTCCGGAATCGGAAGACCCCGGCTTGTCGGACGCTGAAATAGCTACAGGGAAAAGTGAGCCGACCCCCATTGATGATGATTTGATTGATAAGATCTTCGAAGCGCCGTCGGAACACCCGGAACCCTTACCGCGAGAACAAGAAATGGCTAAGGCCGCGGTAATTCTATCCGAACCGGTTGAAAAAAGTAGTGAGCCTGAACCGGTGGAAGATCTCCCGGAGCAATCGCATGTTGTCGCGGCTCCGCTTGATCCCGTATCCCAAGAGCCTCAAGAAGTCAAAGATCCTGATGATGACCACGTCAAGGAGCACTTACCTCAAAATATCGGGAAAAGTGAAAGTGTTCTTGAATCAGCGTTGAACGTTGATGAAACCCAATCGGAAATGCTTGAGCCAAATACTGGTGCGCTTTCGAAAGATCTATTGGGTGAAGGGAAAGAAGTTCCGGCTGTATCAATGCTATTCTTACCCCAGAAAAAAAAAACCAAAGTAGTTGATGACACGCCATTCGAGATTAAAAAAAGTTTTCGCGGGATAAAGCCGGAAAAAACCAATGAAGACCAGATACAATTTTCTCTGAATACCTATAAATGGTCGTTTGAACGGTATATGGAAAATTGGGCCGTTGACCTGTTAAAGTGGTGGACAGTGCCTATTGATTATTCTTTGGGAAAAATTCCGGAGGGGGGTCATGTTTGGGTTCGTGTTCGATTGGATAAATCGGGAAAATTAATCGGCTATAAAGTATTTCCTTCGAAATTATCCGCTGAAATGGAGCTCAGCGTGATCCAGGCACTAATCGGTTCTTTAGAGCGCCCTGGCCTGCCGGAAACTTTCCCGGAAGATTTGCTTGAGAGCAACTGGAAATTTATCTATCCCCCCATTCAACCCAAAATCAATATGCGCCGCACTCCGTAACCGTATGATCCCTACAACGGCACTTAAACGGTTATATGACTGATATTGTAAGATTAGCGAGAACCCTCATTTGTTTTGAGTTATAATTATCTCAATCACTTAGATGATAAGTACCATTGCGGGATTATTTGGTACCAAGATGGAAACCGAATCATAGATACCCGTATAGGGATATTTGCTTGATTAATGGATTGATTTTGACTTGTTCTATGTCACGCACGAATTTGTATATGAACGAAAAACTCACAACGTATTGGTATAAAGGGATTGAGGAAGATCAATAACTAATCAGATTGAGAAAGATTTTACGGATTCCGGAAGGAAAAAGGTTCCGGTTGGTGCATTATGTCTTTATAATCATGAAATATTTGGCGCCGTGTGATTCAAAATGAATCCAACCCGCCCGCTGAAAAGATATTCTTAATTTTCGAGACCCATACGGAGCGGGCCAGCAAAGGAGAAACGGGTGTTCCCCAAGAACCGGGAAAGCGTGTTAGCATCGTCGAAGATGAATATGGATTATGGTTTTTCCGATTAATTAGGGAAGATATCCACATGATCCTGAATCATATAATGACGCGGACTTTATCAATACATCTGATTTAACCGCCTTAACCGAATCAAAACTTGACCTGTCTCTACTTCAACCCATTAATCTATATGCGTTGTCGATTCCGGTCTTATTAAATAATGAGCAAATTCTTTAAAAGCAAAGACCAGTTTTGGGAATTATTTATTCCGATAATTTTTGTTATAGGCCTTTCTCTATTGGTGCTATTTGCGGATTGGGATCGGAAAATCTCTCAGCTATTTTTCGATTCGCAAACCCATCTATGGATTTTGCGCCAACATCCTCTTGTCGTATTCGCCAATAAATATGGTCCTTTTATATCTGTTACACTGTTTGTCACAGCTCTCATCTTATTGATCGGTTCTTACCTTGTTCCAAAGCTCTATGTCTATAGGATCAAATCATATTTCATTGTAATTTCTATCATTGTAATCCCTGTTTTTCTGACGCACGCTGTTATTAAAAATCAATGGAAAAGGCCACGTCCCCGAAATACTATTGAATTCAACGGAAATCATCCATTTTTTCCGTTTACGACGATTGCGAATCATGACTTCAAAGGTAAATCTTTCCCTTCCGGTCACGCGGCTTCTGGTTTTATTCTGACAATTCTATATTTTTTATTAAAAAAGAAATCCCGAAAAAAGGCTTTGTTCGCACTCGCGGCTACCATGGTGTTTGGGATATGGATAAGTATCGCTCGTATAGCCGTTGGCGGGCATTACTTTTCGGATATTTTAATGAGTTTTGCGTTATGTTGGTTCTTTTCTTACCTTTTTTACTATTTTTGGCTGCTACCTGCTGACCATAAGTCGCGAAGCCGACAAGCGTTCAAATTCTCAAAACGGAGATTATTGCTTCCAATGATCACAGTGGCCATACTCGCGTGCGTTATAACTGGTTATAATGTCCTGGTACAACCATTCCGTATTGATTATGGCATAAAATTGATTAAAGTTCCTAAGAGTGTGTCGAGCATAGATATCTCCATATTGGCGGAAAGAGGTAATATCCACATTTTCAGGCATGATGAAAATGATATAAAAATAAGATTGAGGGTCATAGGAAGAGGACTGGCGAATCAAGGTTTAAACATCAATTACTCGTACTCAATCAACCAAACTGAGATGAAATTACACCATCAGACTTCTCCGACATCTATGGTTATTAAACACCAAAGTCATGTTTCTGTTTACATCCCTAAAAGCTTAAAAGTCTCAAAAGAGCTGATTCACACAAAACTCGGTACTATTTTCAGATCCCCTACTCAATAAACATCTTTGAGTCCCCTCCGAAAAGTTGGTTCTAAATTTTCAGGGAAAACTCGAGACGCTATTGAAGCATGTTACTCGGATCATAAAGTACTTCGTTGCGTATAAACACACGATAATTTAAATCAAAAAGTTTTGTAAGCTTTAGTTTCTCCTGAGTATGCCGAATTTAACTCCAAGGCATGTCACATTCGAGTTCGGCACATGCTCTATCAAGAGAGAAAGAACACAGATTCTCATATGTGCCTTCATTCGACGTGATGCCCAATGATTCAGCGTCAACTTGACCTGTGTTTGGGAGATCGAAAGCAACGTTCGATGACCAAAAGTCTTTTGCAGCCGCACAGGGAGTCTTCATTTTAATCTCATTTTTTGTAAAAAACACTTTGAAGAATTTCTCTGTGACTCGCGATAGAATATCTAATTTCTGTTCCTTTTTTTAATTTGTATTTAGCCCACAAACTATGCTGAAGACCCATTTTTTAAAAACCTTTGATAACATTGGCAAAAATTCTTTCTCCTCACTATAATTGGTTCAACGTTTCTTCCAATTCCAACTTTATAATCCAAATTTTTTCGTTTAATGTTACTGAAAGAACTGAGTTACTATAAAACAGGTGGTACCTGTGATCGACTGGTAGAGCCATCTTCCATCAAAGAGCTGTCTAGCGCGATGGTCGATATCGATAAACAGCGAATCCAGTATTTCTTGCTGGGTGCCGGAAGCAACTCTTTGATTATGGATGATCATTGGCCTGGAGCGGTTATCTGTTTGCGTCGAATGACTAAGATTTCTTTCAATGGTACTCATGTAAACGCAGAAGCTGGGATTGATAATTCCGATTTTTCCCAAGCCTGTTATCAAGCATCGCTGGATGGGGCGAGTTGGATGTATTATATGCCGGGACAACTTGGTGGCACAATTCGTATGAACGCGCGCTGCTACGGTGGGGAAATTGGCCGGATTGTTGAGTCGGTGACAGCGCTAACCAATACGGGTAAAATCAAACAATATGAGGGGAAGCAGGTTTTTGGGGGATATAAAAATACCATTTTTATGACTAATGGTGAAATTGTGGTTTCAGCCCGGTTTAAATTGAAGCACGGGGATGCTGCCGCGATAAATCAAGATATGAAATTCTGCCAGTTTGACCGTGAGGCCAACCATCAGTTTTCATATCCTTCTTGTGGTTGTGTGTTTAAAAACAATTATGAGGCTGGCATCCCCAGTGGCTTACTTCTGCAAGAGGCCGATGTCAAAACATTGAGCACAGATTTGGTTGAGATTGGCCCGTATCATGCCAATTTTGTTTTTAATAAAGGGGCGACTGCTTATCAGATTCTTGAGACCACCTTGAAAATGAGGGAGTGTGTTTTTGCGAAATTTGGCGTTTGGCTGGATTACGAGATGGAAGTGTTAGGAGCGATTCCGGATGAGCTAAGTCTTTGCTACCATGAAAGCCGACCTCAACAGTTTAAATATGAAATGTTGGAACCACTGCGAGCGCGTTTCCGGGAAAAAACATAACCGCTTCCCTTTTTGAGCGATATACGGTTTTGATCTCGGCCATAAATTACTCCAACTCCCCGGTTGGTTTAAAGAACTGGTACCAATCGAAGAAATATCAGGAATTGGCCAGGTTTCAACGCGATGCATCCGACGCGAATATCATGATGATTCATGGAAGAAGGTGAAGATAATGTCTTCGTTTATATAGATCTTTAATATGATAGATTTAGGAAACAAACTTGTTTATGATTATGTACAATTCGCAAGCTCATTTCTTTGATCACCCCCTGTCATTCCCACGAAAGTGGGAATCTAACAATAAAAGGCTAAGAAACCAAATGGTTTCTCGAATCCCCGCATCCGCAGGGATGACAGATATTCTAAACCGTTCCGTCCGCATACCATCGGCGGATTCCCGCATTCGCGGGGATAACAGGCATTATTAGCAAATTAGAATGCTAATAGTACATAATCAGGAACTTGTTTTTCATTAAGGTTTTAGATGAGTATTCAATTTAAGCAACATACTGTGCCCACACCTTATCCGGCGGGACCGATTCATATTTATGAGTTCAATATCGATGATCAACTGGTGTTGGTTGATACCGGCCCTCCGACCCAAGAAGCGAAGGGTTATTTAAAAACTAATATTGACTTAAGTCGGTTGGACTATCTGCTGATCACTCATTTTCATCCGGATCACTACGGATTAATTCAATTTATCGAGCAAAATAGTTCGGCTCAAATTCTGTTTTCAAGGCTTGATGGATATCTTTATGAACACTATAAAAAGCGAGAAAGTTTTTTTTCAGAGGTTCTCGCGGAAGCGGGAACGCCACAAAGCTTAATAGACAGACTTAAAGAAACTTTTGGTGTGTTGAAAATCTCGATTCCTTTTGTCGAATCGTTTCGTGCTCTGGAGGATTCGGAGAGTATTCTTAACTCCATAGGGGTTCGGTATTTAAGTTGTCCGGGTCACTCGCAAACCGATATCATTTATCTCATTGGTCAATATGCGGTAACGGGTGATACTCTGCTCACCGGTATTTTTCAGACACCGCTTCTGGATCTCAATCTATCTTCTTTTAATGGTCGGTACCGTAACTACGAACATTATTGTCAAAGTATAAGCAAGTTAAAATCACTTGAGAAATATCAAATTTTGCCCGCTCACAATGTGGCAATTGATACCATAGATCGCAGAATTGCTTTTTACGTTGAAAAAGTATTAGACCGCGCCAAGCAATTGACACCTTTAATGGATAACCGTCGATCGATGTTTGAAATAGTCCGATCTCTTTTTCCCGGAATCGAGAAAAAGCCCTTCAGTCTCTATATCAAATACTCTGAGTTGTTTTTTTTGAAAGATTTTATCGAACAACCGGAGCTGTTGGAGCGCGCGTTGATTGAAAACAACATCGCGGTTTCATTGGATTTTTAGGATATCCGAATCCCTCATTGCTTCATAGGAACTGTTTTCTTGATTAAACGAACTATCCTCCCGAGAGATTATTGTTGACGATTAGTTGATTGATATATTGCCGCTCTGCTCCAATTCGTTCCCGCACCAGTCGAGAAACAATAAAACTTTTGAATTTTCCCGGTGTTCTTTCGGGTCAACAAAATAATAGGAATAACTGACTTTGTAATATTTTTTGTAACTGTTCAGCTAATTTCTCTCTGGTGGCTCCATAGTCTCGAAGAGCTATGGAGTCTG
>CAZJUM010000031.1:0-10381 GCA_964549175.1 uncultured Pseudomonadota bacterium
TCCATAGCTCTTCGAGACTATGGAGCCACCAGAGAGAAATTAGCTGAACAGTTACAAAAGATAGAGTAAAAAACCAGGAGTTCTTGAATAAACGCTCGACTTTTGAACTTGATAATCCACCTCCATCCATTTTGCCACTGCTTTTCGGCTAAGGTCTAGCTACGGACATTGATCAACTGATCCTATTAATTGGGGAGGCATTATTAAAAAGCATTGGATAAAGTGACAAAAACGGCTGATCACCCTTTGAAAATTCTTGAAGAACTTCAAAAACTGGCTTAGTATGGGAAGCCATGATGATGATTCATCATACTCTTACATAATCTGAAAGTTTATTTCTCAGGTTTATTCCAGATAATGGTTTTATGTCGTTCAGAAAAAAGCTATTCAACTCACTTCTTATCGAATTGACGAGAAATTCCAAATACCTTTGGCTAGTATTATATTCGAGGCCAATGAGGGAGTCTACTTTGAAAAAAATGACACTAATCGCTGCGTTTTTGGTGCTGCTCTCAATCGAAGCTTGCGCCAGCGACCCGGGGAAAATAATATTTGAAGATAAGGAATTTGCCAACTCTTCCAGCAAAATAAGCTGCAGTTTTTGCCATTCAGGCGGATTTAAGTTCTCAGGTACCGCAACTAAAACCAGATTTTTTATTGATGGTGAGGCTTATGATTCAATTGAGTCGGTAATTAACCGGGTAATGATCCTTAAATACACAAAAGGCCAGCCCATCGACAAGAACTCAAAAGAAATGAAAGATCTTGTCGCCTACATTAAGAAAATCAGTAAATAATGAAGGGTTCAATCCTGCGTGCAACCGGTGATTTTGACAGTGTTCAACGGGGTGAGAAAATGAATTATGTGCCGGATTTATTTATGCAATTTCAGGTTGGGCATATGCAAATCTACACAAACTCAAATAATTGATCTAAATCGCCTTTGGATAATTGGGCTTCCAATTGTTTGATAACTGTTTTGAATTTCTCAGTGGATTCGATTTCCACGGTGAATGTCAATGTATCACTTTCAAAACTGGGGTCATGTGTGACATGAACTTGTGCGGGAAGGTCGATTTTAGATCTGCTTTTTCTCCAATCTTTTGTCAATTTGTCCAGAATGGGAAAACGCAGTATGGTTAGCCGTGATTTTAGCAGCCTGTACTTTTGATTATCCGCCGATTCTTGAATAATTGAATTGATTTCACTGTCTTTCAGAATTTCTTGTAAAGCTATATCGTAACCATTTTTCAGTTCAATGATAATTCGCAGCATGCTCAATAGTTTATTCCCCTTGAGTGTCTGACCGGCGAAAAGAGTATTTAGCGCATTTATCTCATCAATGGAAAACTCAGCCAGGAGCAGCATTTCCTTAATTCCCAGATGATCGATATTTGAAAAATTATTGATTTTAGAAACTAACGGAGACAGTTTAATATGCAGAGATCGCTTTATTTTACCGAGAGGAACTTTGGCGCGTTTGAAGATTGCCACCATATCTGAGTCCGATTGAATCTGATCGAAATCAAAATGTGTGACCAAATTTGTTAGTATAGAGTAAATTGGGAAATTGTTTTCCCGCAGGCGTTTCTCTATCCTGAATTTCCAAAGATCCAACGGTGAGTGTTGGGCAGTATACAGCAGTGCTGGTATTGTTCGATACCCTTTTTTTTGGCCCAATCGATTTACAACTCGAAACCCGTCGATGATTCGAAAACGGCCATCCGCGATTGTTTGCAAACGAACTGGATTGAAAAGTAGATTGTCGAGTGTTTCTGTTTGGGATTGATCAACCAGGGAAGGCAAGTAAAAGGTGTGGTCCTCTACTAAAACCTGACTCAGTGAAATTTCCCTAAAACTAACTCCTGGTAACATAATGAGGTAGTGATGAATATATTGGTATATGGTGCTACAGGCGGAATTGGCCAGGAAATCTGTCGGCAATTTTCGCGAAAAGAGAATCGGATGTTTTTAGTTGGCCGATCTCAAAAAAAGCTGAAACAGCTGGCCGATCAAATAGAGGTTCCTGACTCGAATGTTCTATGCACTGACACTATAACGTCTGAGCGGAATTTTCAACGACTGACTGAGTGGGTAGAATCTCTGGGAGTGAATTTGCAGATTGGGGTTCACTGTGTCGGGCAAGGGTGTCAAAAAAATACCAGGGAATTAGAACTGACGGAAGTTAATGACATATTGAACATCAATTTGGTGTCAGCATTCGCTTTTTATCAGATTTTTTCCAAAGTCAAAGATACCAGGGTGTATGAGTTGATTTACTTCAGTTCAGCCTCGATTGATCAGGGTTGGCCGAAAAATAGCTTATATGGCGCAAGCAAAGCGGGACTGGAATATTTCGCCAGATCATTGCAAAAGGAAATACGGCAAGAAGGCGGACGTGTTTGGTTATACAAACCGGGAAGCGTGAATACGCCATTTTTTGATAAACTAAAAAATCACCTCCCCAAAAACAAAATGATATCAGCGGAAGAAATGGCCAAAATCGTCATCAGCAATTTAGCTGCGGATCCCGATATATATTTCCCGCCCATTTCATTGAGAACTGATTAATTTTTCCACTCGAAACGGAGCATGTATTGATATGATTTATATCCTCCGGTTTCTCCCTGAATAAAACCAACGGCATCTGATATTCGGATGAATATCACTTTTGGGGCATCACTGGGTAATGTGTAACTGAATTTTAATCGTTTGCTTTTCCCCGATAGCGCGTAATTGCCTAAAAAGTTAAAGTTTTCGTCATATAATCGAAGCTGGGGGGATAAAGAAGTTTTGCCGACACGAATCCAATCAATCATAATGCTTGACGAGTCTTCTTCCGGAAGTTGAAGCTGAAAAATATCCTCATCCGCTCGGGATGAGATATTACCTAAAACACGAGTCGCAGACGGCAAAAAGTTGGTTACTCGACTTGTATTATTGGGCTCTTTTTCCACGATTTTAGGAATAAAGGCCTCTCCTATCTCTTCTTCCTCCGGCACCTCAAAAGTTTTTCTTATCCTAGTTAGGGTGTCGACTTGGTATTCCCAGCCATCCAATTCCGATATTTCTTCTTCAACCGTGTAAACGGCTGTTATTTCCAAGTGATCTTGTTCTGTGGTTTCTGTAAAAAAAACAAAATAGCGATTATCCGATTCAAAGAAATTAATTAAAGCGGCTTTTGGGTATTTGGTGGTTAGTCGGTAATTGGCAGAGTCCTTGGAAAGTGATTTTAAAGTGTAAGATTGGATATTCCTGTTGGCTTGAAGGATTTTGCTTTCCAGTTCCGATCGCAAAAAAGGGCTGTCAACGCCTGTAAAGTTAACCTCAATCGAAGATTCCAAACCTTGTTCATACAAATGTCTTTTACATGATTTGATTGAGAACAATGTCAGAAATCCGGGCATTACCCGCTTAAGTTCTTCTTCCTGGCTCTTTATGGATATAGGCGGATTTAGTTTTAGGCCAAATACATTAATCTGGGTCATATCAGTTGATCGATAGATTCGGACGCGAAGTTCACGAATGGCATCTCCCCATTCGTTCATCACTTTTTCTACTAAATAGATGATCGGCTGGCTGGGTAATTGTGTGAATAGTTTTTCGATAAACTCACGCTGATCCCTGAATTCATAAGGAATTGAGTTGAGATTAATCCGATTTTCGGAAGCGATTTTGACGCGAAACAAATCAAGACGTTCAGACAACATTGCTTTTGGAAGAAATACGCCTTCCTCTGTGACCAGAGTAATTGGGATAAACGGATCATCTTGAAAAACCAGATTTAATTCGCGGAGGCTCTCTCTGAGTATTGACAGCTGAATCCTACCTTGAAGTTTCATGGTGAACTTCTCACCCACGGTATACTCTTGCTGAATCCGCACAGTATCCAGGTAATTTTTGGTACTGATATCTCTTTGTCGAAAAATATGACTCTGATATTCTTCAAATAAAGGGGTTCCCAGCAAATCCTCAATGGCTTGTTTTAAAAGCTGTTTCTTTAGTATTTGAAATGCATTGTTCCGCGCGTAAACCATGTCTTTTCCCGGTATCGGAACAGTGATGGTATCTTCAAAAAGCTTAGTTTCCTGTGCGGACAAAAGAGGGGCAAAGCAAAGCAAGCAAATGCCGCGAAGACACCAATTTAGCAAAATTCTCATGGTGTTTGAGATTCTATAATGTTATGCGCTTAGGCAGTGAACTGCTGAAGTTGTTAGGGTAGTAGGATTTGAGCCAGACTTCGATATCAATTGAATCAATTTGGTTTTCACCCGGAAGTTTGGGGCATATTTTTTATGAGGATCAGATTCCGGAAAAATCTTGACGAGCCGCTTTCGCGAAAGATTTTATCCAAGCTGTGTTCTTTCTTTTTGCTCTTGGAGTTCTTTGCAGTGAATACAAAGTGTTGTGACGGGACGTGCATCCAATCTTTTTTTTCGAATATAATCACCACATTCATCGCAGATATTATACTCATCTTCCTCAAGGCGTTTTAGTGAGTTGCGAATCTTTTTAATCAGCCTACGTTCCCGATCCCGTATTCTAAGGGTCGTATTCCTCTCAAACTCCAAATTTGCGCGATCACTCGGATCAGGAAAATCCTGGCTACCTTCCTTCATATCCTGGACCGTTTCTCCGAACTCATCTCGGAGCTTATCTAACATGTCATGTAACTTTTGGCGGTAATAAGCTTTTTCCTCGTCCGTTATTTTGGTAGAATCTGTAAACTTCATTTTTGCCTCTTTTAAAACCACGTTTTTCAAAAAAGAAAATCAGTGGCTACTTTATGAATACAAACAAAAGTCAATTTATTGAAATCAATTTCAATTTTTGCAAGCATTCACCAAACAGCATTTAGCCAGCAGCCTCATCCCGTAAAAACAACCATATGACTTTTTCTTATTTTCGATCAGCACTAATGTTTCTGAGAACCTAATACAAGCTCTCTCAGCCATTCATTGGATTATCTTAGAGAAACCATGTTTAAAGGGTTGTTGTATGTCATCAACCATATGACTCTTCGAAAATTTATTGTATTGTAATTACTTTTTTCTGACCATTACTTAATTGATATTGCAGTTGATCTTTTTTCACCCATTTGAGTTTCAATCGAGGTGAAAAATCGTTTACCATTTGTCGCAAAGTATCAAGCTCATCAACATCGGAACGAACAATATGGATTTTAAAGGTATACCGGTAATTCAACCTTCCGTCCTTCATCTCAACCGTTTCGCCATTATAGATATGGAAAAAAGCCGCTTTGTCCGCGCCGTTGTATGCCAGCCCGGAGGCGGTGTTAGATCGGGGCAGTAAAACCTGAATTTTGTTTTTAGGATCGACCCGTAACAGTTTTTTGCGTTTTTCGGGAGTTCTTAACGCGTAAAAACCTCCGTTTAGAGTTGTGAACGATACTTTTGGATTACCCTCAAATCCCATCACTGATTCACCGGCTTCATAGGAGCCATAATAGACGACCCCCCCAAATATTTTAATTGCGTCATGCATAACTAACTTGGGCTTGGAGATGATTTTTGTGTTTTTATAATAAATGGTATTCCCTACTTTACCTATTGGAAAAATTTGGAAATCATCACGAATTGTTAAAACGCCTTTTATCGCGGAACCATGGGGAGACGTGGGTATTGCTGTTTGGGCGAAAGAACTTGAAACACCGATGCAAACGATGATCAAAAACAGACTGAATCGAAAGATGGTTGTTCGCATAATTTCTCTTGTTATTATTTCTGTCATAATCCGCAAAACCCATGTTTATAAAAATCACCAGGACTGCTAAAATAAGCACTAATGATAAACTTCGTCAATGACTTCCATTCCTTCAGTCACCACAAAGCGGAACAATGAAATATCCAACGGAATTGAGAAATCGAGGTTTGAAAAACTGATTTTGCGATAGTTTTGCTGGCTGTCGATTATAACAAACTGCTTGATATGATATCTTTGATTATCAAGGCCGACCTGCAGTTCTGTTAAATTAGAGTCTGGCTCTTTGGGAGATAAATATAAAGGAGCTATTTTGTCTGATTGATCAAGATAGCTCCTCTTGGGTTGAATAACATTAAAATGAAGTGTCAGCTTCTTATTTTTCAGTAAAAACGAAAGCGAGTTCATCTTAGATACCTGATCAATGGCTTGAATGGTTACATTTTCCAGATCGGGGTCATAAATCCAGATTTTTTCTTTAGCTATAACGATCAACATTTCATCCGGTGTTTGGTACGACCAGCGCATCAATCCTGGCTTCTTATAGTACACAATTCCTTGAGAGCGACTCGTTTTTTCCAGTAGGGCATCATAGAATTCTTGTTTAAAAGAAGCCCGGAAAGCCTTTAATTTGCCAAAATGTTCTTGAAATCGGAGTAAGTGTTGCTCATCCGAAAAGCCAATAAACGGAGGCAACACCAATACGGCAAGGAGAATTACACAGCAAAACTGTCCAAACAAGTTACTTTTGTTCATGGATAAAATGGTAATTTAGTGGATTATTATTTTTGTCGGGATTATCAAAAAAACCGCTCTTGCCGGTCATTGGTTCCCGGTAACTTGATGTTCATTATCTCAAATGTCACAAAAGAAAGTCAATCGTGATCAAGCGAAAAGCAAGAGTTTGCGCGGATTTAGTCATTCTGCCGCTTGTTGACGCGTATAGGACGTGGCCGCGTTTGCTGCGGAGAAGTTACGATATGTGATGATTAGGGTATGATCACGGGAACCGCGTTTTTCATCCGCTGCAGTTCCCGTCAGTATGCCATCAACCAGAGATTAAGCCAACTGATCAGGAGTGACAATAGCTCCGCTCTTTTCTTTCAATGCGGTTAATCCTTCCTTTTGTTCTTTCAATACATCAAATAATTGTTGTGGAATATTAATCTCTTTACCGTAAGCTTCGGTCTGAAGGTTAATTCGGCCAATAATTTTATCGATATAAATAGAGAACTGTTTGGTATATAGATCTTGAGGATAATCTTTATCAATAATGGACTTAAAAAGATCTTTAAGATCTTGATACTTGGGGATAAATCCAATTGGCGTTTCAATGGCTTCCACTTCATCATGAACTCGTCTTTCCAACCAGGCCAACCAGACTTTAACATCACGCTTTTCACCCAACAACTTCTTTGAGCTGCCACCGCGTGCTTCCTCAGTCAGAAAATAGTTCAACCCAGCCATGATGGGGCGTTTGTCTGCGGCAATTTTGGGATTATTGAAAAATTCAAATTGAGCGTCCATGTAATCACTCAAAGCACCCGGAATAAATGGTGCGTTTGCCCAGGGAGCTCGTTTAACACCAGTTGCGCCAACCTCAGTAGCTGTCGCCGCAGATACGATTGAGGCACCAATGACAACCCCGTGATCGGCGTTTTTAGCGGCCCAAACAGGTGGCATGGTATCCGCATCACGCCCGCTATAAGTGATAGCGCGTGTCTCAACACCATCAGGGTTGTTCAGTTCTTTTGAACAATTGTCGAGCGCATCGGCTTTAAGTGTGCATCGTGAATTGGGGTGAGACAATGGGATTTCTTTACCATTCGCGTCGATTTTTCCTTTTTCCCAATCACCCTGGAAATTGAACCCTTTTGTAGGTGATTCTTCGCCATTTCCGACCCAGTGCGGCACCTTTTTGTCATCGATCAGAACATTGGACCAAATCACTTCGGTGCCTGGCTTTCTTAAACAATCCATCAATTTGGGATCACCTTCCCAATTAACGTCTTCAACAATACCGAAAATTCCTGATTCCGGGTTAATCGATTTGATAGCACCATTGTTATCAATCCACATTTGAGCTAAATCGTCACCAACGAATACTTTCCCGGCCATAGCCGTCGTTGTCTTTCCGCAACCACTTGGCGCGGCACCAGCAAACCAGGTAACTCGACCGCCCGTGCCCTCAATCCCGGTAATGAACATGTGCTCAGAAAGCTCCGTCCCTTTATTTTCATTGACAGCTCGGTCCACTGAGAATCGATGATTTCCTTTTTTCATCATCAGTGTGTTACCGGCATATGTGCAAAATACACTATATGTGGTTTGGTAGCTTCGATCCATAAAAACGCGGGCATTGGGAAGATCTTCAGGTCGATTTGGGCCTTCGCTGTGGATATTGGAGTAAAAATGACCGGACCGACTAACTTCCGCGTCAAAGTGATCATAAACGTTTCGATAAAGTAACTCAGCACTGTGGCAGACATAAGCGGAACTGGTGACTTCAATTGCCGGGTTGGAGCCTTGTGATCCGATCGGCCCCCGCAAATAAAATCCGATCACCATTTCTTTGCCTTTCATGACACCTGTCAACTTGGTTTCAAGGTCCTTGGCCGCCTCAACTCGCGGCATTTTATTCGCGAGAGAGCTGATTTGTTCTCCGTCGTTGGCAATGTAAAAAGTTCGGTCAACGATTCGACCTTGTTCATCTTTGAGATCAAAGTGAATTGTATGGTCTTTCATCGCGAGTTTGCTCTCTTCTCCATTTTTTAATGCCAATTCTCTGATGTACTGAACATCAGCGTCAGATCCGGTATTCACGAAAATGGATGAAGGCTGGCAAACCACAATCGCGTTGGCGATTTTTAACAAAGCATCGTTTGTGGTAATTTTGCTGATTTTGGCCAGGTTTGCCTGATCCATTGAATCAGAAAAGACCTTTTGAGCATCAGCGGGAGTTTCAACACCACCCATTTTTGTTATGATATCAAAGGAATTGGTACCAAGAATCATTTTTTTCTCCTAAACGAATTAATCGATTTAATGAATAACCCCAAGAAACAAATTGAAAACCCTCGCGATACTTAGTCGATGCGACGGATACGTTTTACACGTATTTTATAGTGATACTCTGAGATGATTTACGGGATTTTTCTGTAGTTGTTCTTAAATCAAAATATAAAACGCCCTTATATCACCAAGAATCCTTTTTTGCAATGGGTGAGAAGCTTAATTATGATACTGTCCCTAACGATCATAAAACTGATTGATGTGGATCCTTATAATCAGTATAGATTGAAGGAATTTCTTTCATAAGCTGACTCCTTCAACCAGGCATCTTTTGGGAAAATAAATTGCATTGAGGCAGTGGTCCGGGTCACTTAGCTAATATTTAATCCATTTTTATGAAGGAATGCTTTACCTTTATCGCTTAGCTGAAGTTGACCCTCTCGGCGGCAAAGTAAACGCTCTTTCAGTTCAATTTCCCGGAGGATCCGCTGAACGGGGAGGCGCCTGTTTTTTGTCAATAGATCGTCAATGGACTTATTTGCCAATATTGTTCTTAAAATTTTTGTCTCGAACCGCGCAAACTCATTGCTTGGGTCTTTCATTCGGGACAGTAGATATAAATGAACATCATCTCCGATGGTCTGCATGAAGGGGAGAATCTCCTGTTTCCCGCGCAGATATACTGCCGATTTATCTTCAGTACCGGAATTTCTGATAAAAAGTGAGCCGGCACTATTGCCGTTTTGAGTTATTTTGAAAAAAATCAGGGTGTTTTCTTCCGGAAATGGAATTTGTTCG
This sequence comes from uncultured Pseudomonadota bacterium, assembly GCA_964549175.1. Lineage (GTDB taxonomy): Bacteria > SAR324 > SAR324 > XYD2-FULL-50-16 > XYD2-FULL-50-16 > CAZJUM01. The sequence goes on from CAZJUM010000031.1 coordinate 9,532, forward strand.
CATGTATATGGTTTAGGGATCCCACGGGTGATTGTTATCCGCGAAAAATTGATCAATTCTTTGCGAAATGAGTGACCGGGAGCCAGCAATTCCTTGTTTACATAATATATGTAGAAAGTCTTTGAAAGTCCGCTTGGAAATGGCCGCCAAAGGTTTTGATCACGGTATTCCGGATCTTTTCCCTTGTGGTTATGACGAATGGCTTCCAATGAATTCAAACCCGTTTTTAAGCCGTTTCCGGCAAACGTCCGTATCGACTTATTACCGGCATTAAACCAACCCGGCGTAATACAGTGTCCCGATGCTTCGATCCCAATTCGAAATCTGCTCCGATCAGCACAGGATGATGTCGGACGGGTTAAAATGTATTCTTTCCACAATAACGATAGTTTGAGGCCGGAAGGTGTCTCACTCTGGGTTACATCATTGATGCAATTCAAAAGATCTGATGTTTGATGACCAGCATTTTGTATCTGACTTTGAATTGAGTCGATGACAGCCCGGAGTAATATCCACTTATCGCCAACTCCCGTGAGCTTTGACTGAAAACCCATTTCTTGAGCTTTTATAGCGGTATTCAGGTCACTCTCAACCGTATTGACAAATAACGGCCTTGCAGACTTGGATGGCAGATGGCCCTTGATAAATAACGCTTGGTGAATTCCCAAACAATCTCCTGATGATACAAGCAGGGCATCGCCTTGGGGAGAGTAGTCCAGGCGGTAACATCGATCACCATCTCCGTCAAAGACAAGTCCCACCAGCCTTATCTCTCCGGTTTGAGCTCCCGGTATTTCTTTGGAAGCCTTGAATAGTGTTGTCAATGCCCGATAAGATCCAAACGCGGCGT
>CAZJUM010000031.1:10391-18316 GCA_964549175.1 uncultured Pseudomonadota bacterium
AATGACTTCATCGGCGGTTATGATTTTCCTGTCTTCAATATCGGCGACACCGCAGCATTCATTGATGTTACCACTCATATTGGTAAAATGGGTTTGATAGAACTGATAGTGAGCGAATACTTCCCGCACAACAGTAGCCATTGCTCCTTTTGACGCGTCAATTACCAGAATTGTATCGGTAAAATCAGGATTGCGGATCCATGAGTTTTCACTTTGCAGACAATAGTTGACAAAAAACTCTTTGGCTTTTTTGTCGTGTACATCCAATTGCCCGATTATTTTTTTTGATGTCAGATCCAAATCTTTTTGCTGGAAAATGATCCGGCTAAGTTGTTGATCATCTCCGGGTAGAAATTTTAATCCGGTGAATCCATGAAAAAGTTTAATTCCGTTTTGATCGGAAGGATTGTGTGATGCCGTAAGAACCATCCCTCCCACTGCGTTGAGCGACAGCATGTAGAGTGGAATTGCCGGAATCGGAATGACGCCAATTTGGATCACACGGAGACCCGCTTTCCTTAATCCGTCCGTCGCCGCTTGGTTAAAAGATCCTTCACAATCTCGCGGATCCCAACCCACCACAATCGAGTCCCCCGGTTTAACATCAAATTGATCAAATATTAAAGTCGCGTACGCATACGCATAGTGCTCAAAAAAATCTGGGGTCAACAGATTGGTCCTGAGGTAATGATCTAAGGCACTTGACTTTTGATCGCTTGGATTTGAGCCAATCCGGCCCCGGATACCACCGATGCCTTGAAGGATTCCAGACGAGTTGGTCATATCGCGGTAATGCTAATAGGGATGATCGGGCCTGAGGTGTCAAATTTAATATGTGGATGAGCATAGGATAAAAGTTCTCATTTCGTAAAGAGTCGATTAAATTGGGGCTTGATCAAACAACACGCAATCTAGTATAAATTATCACTTTAGACATCAAGATGATATAGAACAAAGCGGAAGGGGGTTTTCGAAATTACGATTGATCCAAAAATCGTAAGTCAGCTGAACTCTTAACAGGAGAAATCAATGAAAATGAGTATATTTAACAAAGATTCAAAAGTTAGCAAAAAGGTCAAAGGAGCGGAATTGGTTTTGGCAGGAGGCGCTTTGTTTATGGCTAATTTTTTCATCGCGACACTCGCTCCCTTGGCGATCAGTTTATACGGCCTTTATCGATGGTTGATCCGCAAAAACTACAAGGAAGGAATCGTTTTTGTAGCGGTCGGCGTTCTAATTTATATTTTCTTAAGAACCGGCGTGGGGGAAGCTTTATTGAAGTTGCCCATCGCTATCGGGCTGATTATGGTACTTTGGGGTGCGGGCATGATGATATTTTCGAAGAAAAAAGGCGGCTCTGACGGAACTGATTGATACTTCCGGCACACCAGATTTGTTATTGGCTCGCGATGTGATAACGCCAATAACAAGAACAATCCACACCATTTAATTAATTCAATTTAATGGACCTGCCTGATCTTGCACAAGTAAGGCGCTCCTTCAGTGACGCGCGTGTATTGCTGGAAAGCTTCTATATACAAACTGAAAATATTGAAAAAGTAAGACAATTCGCGCGAAAAGCGGCTGAAACCCTAAAAAACGGCAGCAAAATAATTAGCTGTGGCAATGGTGGCAGTATGTGCGATGCCATGCATTTTGCTGAAGAATTTACCGGCCGGTTTCGGGAGGATCGGCCCTCACTTCCGGCTATTGCAATATCCGACCCGTCCTATTTGACCTGCGCCGCTAACGACTATGGCTATAACGCGGTTTTTTCCAGGTTCGTTCAAGGGGTTGGGAATCCGGGGGATCTTTTATTAGGAATCTCTACTTCAGGAAACTCCCTCAATGTCGTTGAAGCTGTTAAGGAAGCAAAAAAACAGCAAATGTTTTCGGTTTGTTTGCTGGGAAAATGTGGTGGGATCTTAAATTCTCTCGCGGATCTACCGATTGTGGTTCCCGGAAAAACAAGTGATCGGATTCAGGAAGTCCATATAAAAATCATACATGTTGCCATTGAAATCGCGGAAAGCCTTGTGAGACAAAATTAGTTTGTCGCAGCGAAAACCTTGATCACCTCCCCTAACATTTTGCGGAAATCTCATGATACTCATATTGGACTTTGGATCTCAGTATACCCAATTAATCGCGCGACGTATTCGTGAACAACGTGTTTACTGCGAAATTCATCCTTTCGGCACTTCTTTGGACCGGTTTGAAAATCAGACGATTGAGGGGATAATTCTTTCCGGCGGACCAAGCTCCGTATTGGGTAAGCTATCACCAACGGTTTCAATGGATGTCTTTGATATGGGCATACCCGTATTGGGAATATGTTATGGGCTCCAGTTGATGGTAAAATTACTGGGGGGGAAGGTGGAAAACGCGACACATTGCGAATATGGAAAAACCAATATCCGATTTTTGCGGCAGGATGCTTTTTTTGAAGATCTTCCGTCTGATGAGGAACTAAGCGTTTGGATGAGTCACGGTGATCGCGTTATTGAGATTCCGGTGGGTTTCGAAATTCTGGCGGATAGTCAAAACTCACCGTTCGCGGCCATTGCCAATTGTGAACAAAAGTTCTATGGAATTCAGTTTCATCCGGAAGTCACCCACACACGCCATGGCACCCAAATTCTCCGGAACTTTATTTTTGGGCTTTGCCAATGCCAGCCCAATTGGAGCATGGAGTCATTTCTTGAGGAAAAAACGCGGGAATTAAAAGAGTCCATCGGGAATGAAAAAGTCATCTGTGCATTGAGCGGAGGTGTTGATTCATCCGTGGTCGCGATTTTATTGCATCAAGCCATTGGCGACAATTTAACCTGCGTTTTTGTCAATAACGGATTGCTGAGAAAAGATGAAGCCGATCGCGTAGTCAACTTATTTCAGAAACACTATAAGATTAACCTGGTTTATGTGGATGCCGCGGATGAATTCTTAAATAAGCTGAAGGGTGTCGATAATCCGGAACAAAAGCGAAAAATTATTGGGAACGGTTTTATTGATCTCTTTGAGCGTGAAGCGAAAAAACTGAAAGGCATAAAATACCTGGCTCAGGGAACCCTTTATCCGGATGTGATTGAATCGGAATCCTTTAAGGGACCATCGGCTGTGATCAAAAGTCATCATAATGTTGGTGGGCTGCCCAAGGATATGCGATTTCAATTAGTAGAGCCGTTGCGTGAGTTATTCAAAGATGAGGTTCGTGAATTGGGTCTCGCGCTTGAGATCGATGAGGAGCTTGTTTATCGGCACCCTTTTCCGGGACCCGGATTGGGAATTAGAATTATCGGAGAAATAACCCGGGAGAAACTCCGGATACTTCAAGACGCTGATGCCATTGTACGTGAGGAAATCAGAAACGCTGGCTGGTATCGAAAGGTATGGCAGGCTTTTGCCGTTTTGCTTCCCGTTAAATCGGTAGGTGTGATGGGCGATGACAGAACCTATGAATGGACAATAGCAATTCGTAGCGTGGATTCCAAAGATGCGATGACCGCTGATTGGTCTCCGTTGCCTTATGATTTATTGGGCAAAATATCAAGCCGCGTGATCAACGAAGTGCCGAGAATTAATCGAGTCGTTTACGACATCACATCAAAACCCCCGGGAACCATTGAGTGGGAATAGTTTTTGACTTTTAAGTAATTGTTTTTATTACCTTCCAATCTTACATAGTTCTTTCATACCGTATTGACTTTGTTGGTATTTTCAAGTAATGTTGCTATGAATGTTGCATAAATTTGGCACTACTACAGGTAATAGTACTTGGACGGAGTAACGATAAAAAAGAAGAACTACAAAGATACTGAGATTGCCATTATGGATGGCGAAGCGGTTTTGTATTTGGTTGGTGAAACTTGGTATTTTAGATGCTGGCTTAAAGGCGAAGGCAAGTACGCGAGAAAAAGCTTGCGAACCAAAAGCAGGGAAATGGCGATAGAACGTGGCAAACAACAGTTCTATCGTTTGATGACTGATGTAGCTGACGGCAAGATTTTCTTTGCCATAGATATCAAAGAAGCCATCAACAAATACTTAGATGACAAAAGAGACGAAGTTGTAGGTGACACGATTGAAGAACGCGGCACACAAGGCGGCATTACGAGCGGACGCTTTGCTACAATACAAACGCACTTGAAACACTTTTTGACTTACATTGGTAAGGACTCAAAAGTTAGCGAGTTAAGAGATTATGACTTAGATGGTTATGTGAAAGCACGACGCAAAAAGTCTGTTGCTGACATAACAATTAGAAATGAAGTTGCATCAATAAATGCGGCAATGGCTTGGATATATGACAGGCTAAAACAGACTGACTTTAGACATTTTATTATTCCTAAAACGCTTAAGCATGTCACCAAATCTAAAAACAGTGCAGATAACCAACGCATCAAGCGACAAACGTTTACACGTGAAGAATGGAAAGCATTTGTTAAAGCTATGCGCACTTACACTAAGGATTGTGTTGCGGAAGCTGAGAAAGACTTTCATGCAAAGGAAAGATTGTTGGTTCGCTACTTTTGTCTATTTGCGGCAAATAGCGGTATGCGTAGTGGCGAGCAGTTTAACTTGCACTGGCGTTGCGTAAGTACGGAAATAGACAAGTACAACGGCAAAGAAATGAAGATTGTCAAAGTGATTGTTGACTACGGCACAAGCAAGAAACGTTTAGAGCAAAGAGAGTTTTGGTGCAGAGGCGGTGAATACATTGAACGCTGGGCTGAGATAGCAAAGCATGAAAACAATGACGGATTTGTTTTTAGTGTTAATGGCAAAGCACGAATACCAAAAACAAACTTTATGCGGCACTGGAACGCTATGCTTGAAATGGCAGAGTTTGATGATGAGCGTAAAGAACACATTGTCCCTTACTCACTGAGACACTTTTGCGTTTCACAACGTGTGTTGGCTGGTTTGAGTTTTATTGAGATTGCACAAAGTTTGGGAACAAGTGCTGTAGAAGTAGAACGCACTTACAATCATTTGCAGGACGAAGCACGGAAACGATTTGCTGTAGCTGATTATAGAATAGTAAATGAGGTTGCTGTGCCGTTAGAGCTGTATGGCGATTAAAACCATTACGTCTTACTTTGCATTTTCAAACGCTAGCTCTGTGTAAAGCTCCAATACACGTTTCTTGCTGTTCTTAAGTGTAGTCGTGTTCTTTAAGTTCTTTTCTAACCAAGCTCTGTGTTTAAGCTCTCTCTGCTTAACTGTTTCTGTATCTTATGTGTGCTACGGTTCTTCATACTTTTATTATAGCACCAAGTATCTGTTATTAAATGATAAATGCGTGTACATGGTACACGCATTTAAAGCGTCAACAGCGCGCCTAACGTCCGGCGGATGAGCCGCGAGGATGTCTGAGGGTATGTAAGCGTAGCGAAGCGGAGGTTACATACACCAGACACCGGAGTCGGCTCCATTTGCCTGATAGGTGGAGTGCTTTTGCGCGACAGCTGTCAGGTCAATGGAGCTTTGCTCATCCGCCGGACGATAAGTGAGAGCGCGAAGCGGTCTCACTTATCGCTTGACTCACTGGTTTTCACGGAGCACAGCGGAGTGAAAATCCAGTGCAGCGATTTGTTAGCCCTTAAACCACTGTTTGATATATTCCTGTGTCTGGCTGGCACTCAACTCTGTAGTAGATGGCCCAGTACGAATATAAAACCTTTCCAAATCACCGTCCTTAAGGAATACTGGGGTTGGTGACTTGCGACATTTTATTACCATAACCCGGCAGTCATCATGGTCATCGAAATGAGCGTGTAGACTGGTCATAGCTTGGATGCCCATACGAGATTTGACAATATTAACCAGATGCAAGCTCATTTTGTCTTCATTGGTAAAACCATCCACTTGGATACCAACTGGAGAGCCATCGTCTGAAAGTCCTATGACCAACATCCCACCATTTGTATTTAGGAAGCCAGCAAGCGTTTTGAGTACCGCCAACTCCATGCGAGGGTCTTTGTCACCAGTGTGAAGATTGGTGCGCAAAGTAGATTTAAACTCGACCGCCTCTGATTCACCGTTCAAAACCAACTTTGAAAGATCTAACTCGACCGCCTCCATCTCTTCCTGAATTTTTTCAGCAATTAGGGTAGAGTAACCTTCCGCGATTACTTGTGCCATCAGTTCGCGCCGCTTTTCCAGAAAATCTCTATAATTAAGGTGCTCCCAGTTTGGAGGCAAAGCATGCAAGCGATACATCCGCTCAAGTTCCGTCTGGCTGAACCGTGCCTTCATGTTAGGCAAGTAATCCGCAGGTGCTTGATCGGAAATATTTACATTGTCACCCCACTCAACCAATGCGTAGTTAGCGATCTGATTGGTATCGCGAATGCCAGTAATGCTTTGCTTACTTAGGAAGTCTTTAGGGAAAAGATGATGCCGTTCCACAGCGGCTCGATTTGCGTGCATTGATGGGTCGAGCAAGTCTGCGACCTTGATCTTGGAGAAAAGTGCCCGTGCATCCAAAAGCATCAGTGCTGCATGATAAGCGAATAAAGATGGGCTTCGCGGAGAAGATGTAGCCAAGTCATTGGGTAGCGACACTGCCCAAAAATCATTGGTGAGTATGATGTCACATATTTGAGTCAGTGTCTTCATAAAACCTTCTGCTGTATCAACATCCCGCAAGCGAGCCAGATCGAATTCCATTGCTGATTCTGGCGAGCCGGTAAAGCGACCAGTAACCGCGGACATAAAAAACCAGCGGGCAATCACGTGCCGAAGGTCAAACTCTGGCACTTTATATTCGGTACGGCCAATTAGGTAGAGAATGTAAGAAAACAGCAGGTTGTTTTGCGAACTGATCATTTTGCCGCTACGAAAACCGGCTTGACGAATACAATTCATGAAATCGTGCCAGTATTGCAGGTTTAGTGTCCGCTGCTGTGCATCCTTGAGCAATTCAAATTGCTGCTCCCTGCGCTCATCACTGAACTTTTCGGTTTCCAAATCCTTGCCACGCAAAATCGAGTAGACATATTTCAGCCGGGCACGCTTGAATGCTACGCCGACACCAACTCTCAACAACTGATCCGGAGATGGTTCGATAAAGTGATTAAACGGAGAAGCATCGCTTTTTGATGGCTTGCGGGATTCGCGGCAAAAACCTTCCAGTGCTGCACGTCCATCATCCCAAAACACCGACATCAGTGTTAGTATAAAGTCGGCTTGATTCAACGGTGTTCCTTTGCTGTTGATGCGCACGAACACATCCGATACGGCCTCCTCGTCAATATCAGATGCCAATTCCAAGGCTGTAAATGGGAAAGTCGTCATCCCTTTTAGTTTTTCAATAGAGTCCTCTATCTTCCTTTCTTCAGCGTCCGTTATGTCTCTCGTACTTTTTAACCCATCAATATATTCCCGAATAATTTGCGTTACCCGAGCATTATCTTCCCAGAGAATAGATATATTGGGAATAAAAGCTTTATCCCGCCGAATGGCAGCATCCGCCACCTCAAATCTTTCTTCTAATGGATTAAAGGAAATACGGATCTGTTCGCTCTCGAAATTCTCTCGTAACACCGGAATGTGCTTAACAACGGCATAAAGAGAGGTCAGGCGTTGTTGGCCGTCCACGATTACAAGCCGTGGGGGCTTTTGCTTGCTCTCGATGCCAATGGTTCGAGCAGAGTCAGCTAAGGCGTTTTGCCAGAAAAGCAAATAACCAACGGGATAGCCTCTATACATGGAATCAAAGAGATCCCGAACCTTTGCATTTTTCCAGACAAATGGCCGCTGGATGTCAGGCAATCCTATCTGGCCAAGACCAATGTATTTGACTAACGAGCCAAGGTCATAGTCGACTTTTGTGAATACGGTTTCGCTCATTCTATCTCCATTGGGGGCTAACGTCCGGCGGATGAGCCGCGAGGATGTCTGAGGGTATGTAAGCGTAGCGA
>CAZJUM010000032.1:0-1238 GCA_964549175.1 uncultured Pseudomonadota bacterium
ATTGTTTGTTATACAAAATTAATTGAAAAACGGTCCGGACAATGGGTCCACTTCAGATTTCGCGAAGCAAAGTGAGGTCAAGCTTCAGTTTGTGCTACAAGAGATTAATGCAAAGAAAAACTAAAGCTTGTGGGAGGGGCGAAGAATAAGAATTAAAACACTGAAAGAACATTGGCTGATGGAGCCGACCGATAGCGATTAATGTCTTTTTCTTGATGTTTGGTTATACTTTTTAGTTTTTTAATTTTGCCTCCCTTTTTTAGGAATTTCTCCATAGCAGTTGATACAAATTCGTGATTCGGGCTGAATTGTTCTTTTCGTCTTCTTTTAGTGTTTTTGGGAGTAGTTTGAGTTCTCATAAGCTTGCCTGGTTTATTCATTATCGAAATGAAATCGCCCAATAACCAAGAAATGAATATTGGGCAATTTCGGGAGTACATTTGAATATCCGATTATTCTGAGCAGAAATAATGAATTCAATGAAACATCAACGGATCAACCATTGATGAATATGTTGTATCTGATCAATATTACGGGAGTCTTTCACTATCATTACAAGTTTGTAATAAACTAAAGATCAAGCAGTAATATTGATTTAACGGATTATGTACAATTCGTAGCCCTTTTTCTTTGATCACCCCCGTCATTCCCACGAAAGTGGGAATCTAACAATAAAAATCTAAGAAACCAAATGGTTTTCCGGATCCCCGCATTCGCGGGGATGAAAGGCATTATTAGCAAATTTAGGATGTTAATAGTAGATAATCAGGTTTATTTAAATAACTGAAAAAACACTATCGCGGTTTATCACGGAGTTCGTTACCCTCTTTATTTTTGATTGATTAGGGATATCGAAACTCAATCGTATAAGTCATCAGCAGACCGGCAGAAACCCTTTCAATAACCAGTTATAAGATCGTCACTTTGATCTTTATCTCCTGCCTGGGTACGCCGAGTTTTCCGGCCTGCTTGCGAGACGCTCATTACTGTACTCCGGACTCAATCCGAAGAGCAATATAAAATTTGATTGATGATTACGTCTGTGGGCGAGGTAGCAATCCGGCCTTATCAGCAAAAGTCCTAACTGTTTTTTCCGCGCCAATAGCCATAAAATGGACACCTCGAATCCCTTCAATGGTTTGAAGCTCTTCTACTTGTTCCAAAGCGATTTTCTCTCCTTCGGTTGCAGGGTCTTCCGCCTCTTTCATACGATTGATGATTTCATCGGGAACAGTCAT
>CAZJUM010000032.1:1248-18256 GCA_964549175.1 uncultured Pseudomonadota bacterium
AACAGTCATTCCCGCCACATAGTCACGCATGTACTCCGCCATTCTGTATGATTTCAAAGGGGTAATTCCTGCCAATATAGCGGTTTTTTCATGCAATCCGCGGTCAACCACTTCTTTCATCCAGTTTTTAAATTGACCCATATCGTAAATACATTGGGTTTGAATAAAATCAGCACCTGCCGCAGCTTTTTTTTTCAGGCGTGTGGGGCGGTATTTCATTGGACCGCCAAAAGGATTGGCCGCGGCACCGATAAATATCTTCGGTTCCTTATGCGGACCTTTTTTGGTGTTTTTAATTTCATCGCCACAGGCAAATTGCTTATCATCTCGCATTTTTCGCAACATTTCCACCAATTGAATGGAATCGATATCATGCACGTTTTTTGCGGTGGGATGATTACCAAATTTTTGATGATCACCGCTTAAACATAATATATTCTTTAATCCCAGCGCGTGTGCGCCAAGGACGTCGGACTGAATGGCCAAACGATTGCGGTCCCTGCAGGTGATCTGGATCACCGGTTCCAATCCACACTCCTGAACGATCAAACCGGCACAGATAGAAGACATACGAACAATGGCCGTTTGGTTATCAGTGATATTTACCGCATCAACAGCGCCGATCAGATGCTCGGCTTTGGCTTTAACGTTTTCCTTATCAGCGCTTTTGGGAGGACCTAGTTCTCCGGTGAAGACAAATTGTCCGGAATTGAGAATTTTTTCCAGATTACTTCCCGATTTCATAGTGTTTTCGCTCATATTGTCATATCCTCCCGTTTCACTATTCTCGGACCACCATCACGATTTGTTGTCCAATCTTTAAGGGGTTTGTTTTCTTCCAATTCTTCCAGCCTGCCCAACTTCTCCATCCGGTCATAGATCAATTGCCAAATACAGTCGATGTTCTCCGTATCCACTTCGCATTTGCCATCGGCTGACCCTCCGCAAGGACCGTTCATAATACTTTTGGAACATCGGGCAATAGGGCAAAGTCCGCCGAAATTATGAATTTCGCATTGGCCGCATCCGGCGCATCGCTCCGACCAAATACCTTGTGCGATATTGGCACCAAAAAATTTGGTGTTTAGTGCCGGGTAAATCACAATATTTTCTAACACCTCAACCGCGTATTGTACGCCAACGCCACATGCCATGGATATCACCGCATCAGCCTCCTTGATTTTCTTGACAGTATTTTCGTCAAAGAATTCACAATCACATTGGCGCATAATGGTATGTTCCTCGACTTCGATGGCGTCCCCCTTTTCTTTTGCCGCGATTCTGATTTGTGATGCCAACACGCCTACTTCTTTCTCACCGCCGGTCATGCAGACCGTGACACAGGTTCCGCACCCCAGGAGTAAGATTTTGTTATGGTTTTGGGTAAACCCATATACTTCTTTAAACGGCTTGCCTTCTGCTATTATCATCTGATTCGGTCTCCCGCGTTGATTCTGCTTGGTTTATTTTTTTGATGATCTCAATAAATTCCTTCGATCGTTGAGCAAATAACGGTCCTTGTGATGCCGCGATGTGATACATTTCCAGGCGATCCGGATTGACACCGGTTTCAGCCAATAACTCCTTGGCATATATCACACGCTTTTTGGCCCGAATGTTTCCTTGAATAAAATGACAACTTCCCTCTTCGCATCCGGCGACCATCACCCCATCGGCCTCAAATTCAAAGGCTTTAAGCAACATATTAACATCCACCTTACCCGTGCAAGGTAACCGCACAATCCGACAATTGGTCGGGTATTGCTGACGCATTGTTCCCGCCAGATCGGCAGCTGTAAACGCGCAATAATGACAACAAAACGCAATAATTACCGGTTCTTTCTCCATAGCATTCTCATTGCATCAGTTTAAGCTTTCGCGATTTTGTCAGATAGAATTTCTTCTTCTTTTAAGATGCTAAAATATAGTGCCTTTTCTTGAAGATCCGTAAAGGTTCTCAACTGAATGGCCTTCGCCGGACAAGCCGAGGCACAATTTCCACATCCCTGACATTTGACAGCTTCTATCTCCGCGACACCTTTGTTATTGATAAAAGGCGCCTCATAAATGCATTCTCGCAGACAGGTGAGGCATGAAGCGCACTTCTCGGAGTCAACGACCGAAATCAGACCACCAACTTCCAACTTGTCTTTGGAAAGAAGACAAGTCACTCGACCAGCGACCGCAAGCGCTTGAGTAATATTCTCTTCGGTGAATTTCGGCGAATGAGCTAATCCGCAAACAAATATTCCCTCATTGGCAAAATCCACAGGTCTAAGTTTGACATGAGCCTCCATAAAAAAGCCGTCGTCGCTGAGAGGCACTTTGAGTAACTCCCCAATTCGCTTATTATTTTGCTTATCCGGTTCAATCGCGGGACTTAAAACCAGAGTGTCCGCCGTCATTTTCAGCTCTTTACGCAACACCGTGTTAAACACCTTAATTTCCAGAGCACCATTGCGTTCAGAAACTTGAGGGTACTGATCATCAGGAAAATGAATAAAGCGGACGCCTTTTTCTCTGGCTTTCCGATAGTAAGTTTCTTTATAGGCATAGCTACGTATTTCCCGGTAAAAAACGGTCACCATAGCCTCAGGATCTTTCTTTTTGATCGCCAAGGCATTTTTAAGGGCCTCACCACAACAGACACGTGAACAATATTCACGATCAGCATTTCTGCTGCCAACACACTGAATCATAACGACATGATTGGTAGAGAAATTATGTTCCAATCTGGCTTCAAGTTCGCGTTGTGTCAGCACATTGGGATTTTGCCCGTAAAGATATTCGTCGGGAGTGAACTGCCCGGCCCCGGTAGCAATAACCACCGCACCATGTTTGATTTCAGTGGTTGAAGCACCTTTGATCACACTGTTAAAGTTTCCCAAAAAACCGCTGATTTTATCAATTTCAGAATTTAGAAAGACTGTAATTCCCTCATTCAGCTCAACTTCCTTAATCGTATCAATCAATTGGGTTTGCCAATGATAACCTTCCAAACCTGATTTAATGTAAACCAGCTCTCCACCCAGGCAATCTTTTTTCTCCACCAGATAAACCTCAATTCCCTGCTTCGCTAACGACAAAGCGGCATTCATTCCGGACATACCACCACCGATTACCAGTGTCGATTTGGTGATTCCCACCGTCTTAAAGTGAATGGGCTCCAGTAGCTGCGACTTGCCCACACTTCCCCTAATCAGGTCGATGGCTTTTTCAGTTGCTTTTTCCGGTTCTTTTTGATGTACCCAAGAACATTGTTCACGGATATCCGCCATCTCAAAGAGGTACTTGTTAAGTCCTGCTTCTCGTAAAGTTTCCTGGAACAGCGGCTCGTGAGTTCGGGGCGTACAGGATGCCACAATGAGTCGGTTTAGGTTTTTCTCTTTGATGATTTCCTTGAATTTTTTTTGGGAATCCTGCGAACAAGCGTACAGCGCGTTTTCGGCGTAAACGACACCCGGAATATTCTTGGAATATGCCACCACCTTATTTACATCGACCACTGAGGCGATATTAATTCCACAATGGCAAACAAAAACACCAATTCGAGGTTCTTCCCCGGAAACATCCCGTTCCGGTGGGTATTCGCGGATTTCTATTTCAGTACCGCGAACATCTTGTAATAATTCTCCGCAAAGAGCCGCCGCCGCGCTACTTTGCATGACTGTTTCCGGAATATCCTTGGGACCATTGACCGCGCCACTGAGAAACACACCCTCACGACTTGAAACCAGCGGCAGTGAATCTTGAGCACCGGCAAAACCGAATTGATTGCATTGAATTCCGGTTAATTCGGCGACGTCTTTAATGGACTTATTGGCAACCAGGCCGACGGACAAAACCACCAAGTCAAATTCTTCGTCAATGCTCCCGCTTCCATTCTCAGTATCAACATAACGGAGAATCAGGTTTTCATTTAACGGGTTTTCTTTGACGGATGAGATCTGACTGCGGATAAACCGTGTGCCGTTTTCGTTTTTGGCTCGGTTGTAAAATGATTCAAATCCTTTTCCGAAAGACCGCATATCGATATAAAATATGGTAGTTTCCAGATCGCTTTCGTGTTCTTTGGCGATAATGGACTGTTTGGTTGCGTACATACAACATACGGAAGAACAATAATCGTTACCTTCCGTTACATCTCTAGACCCGACACATTGAATCCAAGCGATTTTTCCGGGCACTTTGCCGTCACCTGGTCGTTGAATATGGCCTGAATAGGGACCCGAAGCGCTCAGAATCCGTTCAAATTGTAAGCTGGTAACAACATTTTTATAGCGTCCAAACCCAAGTTCCGGTTTTCGTTTGGCATCGAAGGGCTCATAGCCATTGGCCAGAATGATGGCACCCACATCAAAATGGATCAGCTCATCCTTCATTTCATGATTGACGGCTTGCGCTTTACATACTCTGACACATTCCAGGCACTCGGAACAAATGGCGCAATTAACACATCGATTGGCTTCCTCCACTGCCATCTCAGCCGTGAAGCCCGTTTCCATTTCAACAAATGAAGTGGTGCGTGCCGAAGGGCCAATGGTTGGTATTAGATGGCGGGAAATTTCCAGTGGATTCGTATTTTTGGGAATATCGGCATATTGGGTCATCGGTTCGATCGGTTCACGATCTTTGCGCATATCGTCTCCACGTAAAAATCGATGGATGGATTCCGCGGCACGATGTCCCTGAGAAACGGCTACCACCAACGAGCGTGGTCCGGTCACATTATCACCACCAGCAAAAATTCCTTCCACGGAAGTTTCGAGCGTTAAGGGATCCGCGTCAATCACACCATCCTTAACCGCAATCGCTTCATCCATAAAGGAAAAGTCGCAGGCTTGTCCGACAGCCAGAATGACTGTATCAGCTTCAAGAATTTTGGTATTGTCTTTATCGAATTTGGGATTGAATTCTTTGTTTTTATCATAAGTCGGTGTGCTTTTGATAATCTCCATACCGGTCACTTCACCATCTTTGCTGAGAATTTTCCTGGGCCCCCAGGGGTTATGAATTTCAATCCCTTCATCGAGTGCCTCTTGTATCTCCCAATCATGGGCGTTCATCTTATCTCTTTCTTTGCGACTGGTTATACACACCTCACCACCATCAACGATACGCAATGCGGATCGCGCCACATCAAGTGCCGTGTTACCGCCGCCCACCACAATTACTTTTTTGCCAATTTTTGGCTTTTTACCCTCGTTGGTTTCAGCTAAAAAGGGAATGCTGTGCAGCACGCCGTCAGCATCACTCCCTTCCAACGGCAGTTTTCGGGCCAATTGTGCCCCCGTCGCTATAAAAATGGCGTCAAAGCCCAATGTTCTCAAATCGCTAAATTGAATATCTTTCCCAATGGTCACACCGGATTTGATTTCAATTCCTTTCTTGACAATCAAGTCCAGCTCAAAATCCAAAAACTCGCGAGAAAGACGATAAGGGGGAATGCCGGTTCGCATCATACCGCCTAACTTTTTATTGGCATCGAATACAGTGACGGCGTATCCCTGTTTAACCAGATTATACGCACAGGTTAATCCCGCGGGGCCGCCACCAATCACAGCGATTTTTTCTTTGTAATCATGTCGAATATCCACCGGCTTTTCATCAGGCGGACGTTCAATGGATTCCCCTTTTTGAATCAGATTCCATTCGTAATCCGCCACAAATCGTTTGAGATTACGAATCGATACCGGTTCATCGATTTTCCCCCGGTTACACACATCTTCACAAGGATGAAAGCAGATACGACCGCAGATAGAAGCAAATGGCATTCGATCGCGTACCACATCAAGTGCTTTCAAAAATTTACCTTTCGCGATCAATGCCACGTATCCATGAGCATTTGTCCCCGCCGGACAACTGGCTTTACATGGCGAGGGATGTTCGGTTTTCATCACAGTGAACACATTGGGAATAGCCTGCGGATATTGTCGGTAAATTGCTCGATGTTCAGCCAATTCCCCATTAAAGGAATCGACCACATTGACCGGGCACTCCCGTTCGCAATCGCCGCATCCGTTACATTTTTCCTCATCCACAAGCCTGGCTTTCCGGTTAACGGAGATTTTATACCGACCGGTTTCCCCTTCAACTTTTTTCAGTTCGGAATAAGAGAGAATTTCTATATTCAGATGCCTCCCCACTTCCACCAATTTAGGGGAAATCATACACATAGCGCAGTCATTGGTGGGAAAAGTCTTATCCAATTGGGCCATGTTGCCACCAATGGCGGGTTGTTTTTCAACCAGATACACCTTCAGTCCGGCATTGGCGCAATCCAAAGCGGCCTGCATTCCCGCGATACCGCTGCCGACGACCAGCACCGATCCTACCTTTTTATTATTTGCTTCGCTCATAATCATAGTTGTAATGCCGGTTCAAAGTTTTGTTTTATACCGAGGTATTGTTCATCAATGCCAAACGCAAGGCCCATAAGTTGCGTGATATAATACACCGGGAGTGGTTTGGAGATTTGAAACCGCGATCTAATTTTCTCTTGTTTGGTATCCAAATTAACGTGACACATCGGGCAAGCTACCACTATACAATCCACGTCTTTGGCAACAGCATCCTTTAATATATTGGCCACCAGTTTGGCCGAAACACGCTCTGTGGTTACCCCCAATCCCGCGCCACAACACTCTGCTTTATAAGACCAATCTACAGTTTTGGCACCCAAAGATTGAACGATTTCATCCATTGAGTTGGGATAATCGACGCTATCATAAGGCTGCATCCGGGGGATTCTGGTGTTCAGACACCCGTAATAACAGGCGACACTCAGTCCGGATAATGGATTTGCGGCGTGTTTATTGATTAAATCAGTCCCAACAAAATTGACAAAATAGTCCAAAATATTCCGAACCCGAATCCGACCCTGATAGTCGAGACCGGTCAATTCATTAATTGTATCAAGAGTTGTTTGGTCATTTTTAAATTCGTTATTCGAAGAGACCAATCGATGGTAACACGCCGCACATGGCGCTAATATTTCCTTATACCCTTGTTGTTCTGCCAACCATAAATTCCGAAGTGTCAAACCAAGATGAAACCCATGATCCAATGCATGAGCCGAAGTCGCGCCACAACAGCTCCACTCATCCAGTTCTTTGACTGGTTGCTCCAATACTTCTAGTACCCGGTACAAACTGTCAGCAAACCCGCTTGAGGTTCCCTCCAGTGTACAACCCGGGTAAAGGGTCAGTTTTTCCGATTCCATAATTTTTTTGACCAAGTTTTAAAACCTTTGATTGATTTGGATGGGAAAATTTTTAATCGGCCTTTTGCAAACATTTTGGGAGCAAATTCAATATTATTGAACGGTTTTCCAAGTTTTAAATTATATTCACCCATAAACCTGAGCTCGTGAACGCGTCCCCGACGTGTTAGGTCGTTGATAAAAGCTTGATGAAATTTTAACACTTCTGGTCTTGGGCAAGGACGGTTAGTTTGTACCGCTTTTTTGCGCAGATCATCCATAACCGATGTGATGTTTATATCATTTGGACACCGCACCGCGCAGGTGTAGCATCCGGCACAAACCCATATGGTATTTGATTCCAGGGCTTCGTCTTCGATTCCGATTGCGACTGAATGAATAACTTGGTGAGGCAACATGTCCATTTCTTCAACGACCGGGCAACCGGCGGAACATTTAGAACACTGATAACAATGCGAGGCATTTTCATGAAATGCGGGAAGTGAAGTTTTAATCATAGGCATCATTATCCTTTGGTTTGATTAAAAAACGCTTACTATCCTTTTTTTGCGACCATCAAACCAAGCGCCAAAAGGAATCGTATTTGATGAGCTGGAGAAGGCAATTGTCACCACATACTGGGGGAAATACTTCAGATAACCTTGCATGCTTTATATCTTAGTTAGAACTTAAATTCAACTTTTTTCGTGGCTTTTCAGTAAACAACAATAAGAGAATAATTCCGTTCAATCAAAGAACGATAATTAACTCGAATTTCTTCGAGTGAACCTACCTCAGTCTCATTTGTCGGGTTGATTTAAAAAACTGAGTCCATTCCTAAAAGTCCAAATTAATCAAAAATGGGCAAATTCAGGGGACTCTTACCCCTTCGTTGGGATGAGTTCTTAAATCCTCGTGCGATATAACGACTCGGATTTCCCACGACAATTTAGACCCGACTTTTCGACGGGGACTCAAAATTGGGATTTTTATTTTCTATTGACATACAAAAATCCTAATCGTATAAATATCATATGAATATTTTCAAATTCGTAACACGATCATCGAATAAGGCAATATAAAAGTGAGATTGACAATTAGAAACATCATTTTGGAAAAATGCTCAGTTTGATCGTGATTTTGACTTTTTTATCCATCAGCCCTTGTATGCTCATTTTGGTTTGGATTAAATTTCATGAGCGGATTACGTAATGATCAATTTCCGCTGAAATTTTGATTTGATTGATCAAGACTGAGTGCCTTATATCAACCCCTGGTTGGTTTTTTAAGTATGGATTGAAGAATTTCTCCGAGTGGTGTTTTTGATTTTTCCTCGGTGGTTTATTGTATCAGGTTGATCAATTGATTTAACCAAAACTAAAATATGCATATTTCCGAAGGTGTTTTATCGATTCCTGTTTTGGCTAGTGGCGGAGCATTAGCCATTGTGGGCACTTATATCGGATTAAAAAAGATGGATTACGATCAATTGCCTAAAGCGGGGATTTTGGCTGCATCGTTTTTTGTCGCTTCTTTAATCTATGTGCCAGTGGGGGTTGTCAGCATACATCTCGTGCTAAACGGATTGTGTGGAATTATGTTGGGTTGGGGATCTTTTCCGATCATCCTGGTGGCACTGATTCTACAGGCTGTATTTTTTCAATTTGGGGGACTGACCACATTGGGCGTAAATACCATCATAATGGCACTGCCAGCGGTCATAGTATATTACTTATCTCGATCATTTGTGAGTCACCACACTGGTCGAAAAATCGTAGTCCCCTTTCTAACGGGATTTTGCGCGGTTTTGTTGTCGGCAATTCTAATGGCAGGCTCACTTTTTTTGACAGGGGAAGCGTTTTTTGAGATAGCCGGAGTGGTCATCGTGGCTAATTTTCCGGTGATGTTCATCGAAGGAGTGATTACATTTTTTTGCGTCAGTTTTCTTAAAAAAGTCTATCCGGCACTGCTCTTTGATTTAAGACCTAAATAAGTCCTATCGAAACAAAATGTTTAGAATTAATCCACCATCCATGATACGAAAACAAGCCAATCGGGTTTATATAATACGGGGAACACTCGTTTTTATCGCTTTGCTTTATCTGTGTTTGTTTTCAACAACTGGTTGGGCGCACCGAGTCAATGTATTTGCCTGGGTGGAGGGTGGCAAAATCCACACTCAAAGCAAATTCAGCGGCGGAAAACTTGTAAAAAACGGAAAAATTCAGGTGTATGATTCACAAAAAAACAATTTACTCAGCGGAAAGGTGGATAATAACGGAGAGTTTTCTTTTCCGATTCCTCAGCAAACAGATTTATTAGTCATTATTGAGGCCGGCGGACATAAAGGCGATCGGATTATCAAGGCATCTGAATTAAAAGAAACAAATATCTCCGACCAAAATACAACTCAGGGGTCCCATAAAACAATCCACCTTGTTGAGGATTCCGCAACAAAAAATCAAGTAGGTCTCGAACCAAAATTTGAAGCACTACTGGATAGAAAGCTAAAACCAATTCATGCCAAATTGGCAGCCCTCCGACATCGCGGCACCACAATAACAGATATATTGGGTGGTATTGGTTATATTATCGGACTGGTCGGATTGCTCACCTTTCTCAAATATAGGAAGGAACAATGATGAATACTGATCCTTTTTCAAATGGTAATTCCCCATTGCATCGATTTGATCCCCGCTTCAAGCTTATTTTAGCATTTCTATTTTCCATTGTGGTGGCCTCATCTCAACGTTTCGATTCATTAATATTCGCGCTAATCGTTTCCTTGATTTTAATCGGCATCACCAATTTAAATAAGAGCCAATTATTAAAACGTGTATTGATTGCCAACGGAATGAGTCTACTGCTCTGGTTAATCTTACCGTTCAGCGCAAAAGGTGAGGTCATGGCGACATGGGGCCCTTTTTCAATTAAAACACCAGGAGTTATGCTGGCCTGTCAATTGACCATTAAATTAAACACCTTGATCCTGGCCTTGATCTCATTAGTTGCCACATCTGGTATTACAGTTATCGGACATGCCTTATATACATTAAAAGTACCGGAAAAATTGGTTTACTTATTACTGATCACATATCGATACTTATCGGTACTGGAACAAGAGTATCAGCGTTTAGCGCGCGCGGCAAAAATTCGCTGTTTCAAACCAAAGACCAACACGCACACTTATCGTATCTACGGATACTTTGTCGGCATGATGCTGATTCGAGCCGCCTTACGAGGCAATCATGTTCATCAAGCCATGCTCTGCCGAGGCTTCAAAGGAAAGTTCTATTGTCTTTGCGACTTCAAGGCAACAGCCCGTGATTGGTTGTCTTTAAGCGCGGGGATTATTATTGTTATTTGTATGGGGTTATGGGAACGGCGATTAATCATGTAATTATTCAATTACAAAACATTGTTTTCCAATATAGCACGCAAAATGCTATTCTGAATCAATTATCGTTCAGCATGTGTCAAGGGGAAAGGGTAGGTCTGATTGGTGATAATGGTAGTGGAAAGACCACCCTTTTGCATTTGATTGTGGGACTTATTAAACCGGCTTCCGGCAATATCACTATTTTTGATCGTTTCGTTCAATCTGAAGAGGATTTTTACGAGGTACGCAAGAAAATCGGAATGTTATTTCAACACTCCGATGATCAACTTTTCTGCCCTACCGTATTGGAAGATGTGGCATTTGGACCACTTAACTTAGGATGTTCCCCTCAGGAAGCCAAAGAAATCGCGTATTCAACTTTAAAAAAACTCGATTTAGCCGAATTTGAAAATCGTATCACACATCAACTCTCCGGAGGGGAGAAAAAGATTCTCGCTCTGGCTACTCTGTTGTCAATGAATCCACAGGTTCTTTTGCTGGACGAACCTACCACCGGTTTGGACGAATCGACACGCAGTCGTCTTTCAGAAATATTAAATGAACTGCATCTCAGTTATATTTTGGTTTCTCACGAATATGATTTTTTAGCACGCAACACCGACAGCATATTTGGTTTAAAAGACGGCAAAGTGAATTTTCACGGTGATTCAGCCGCTTTGCACAGTCACTATCATAGCCATCCTGTCGGCCAAGTGCCCCATAAGCACACCCATACTGAAGTGGACTAATGCCTTATATTGAGAGTTTTGCGTCCTACATCTGGTATTCTATTTTTTCATGCCGCGGATTTATCTTCTAATGATATTTTGCTGCTCGATTGTTCGAGCAATAAGGGATAAAGTTCTTGCGCTTTTGGTTTGATACGAGGTTTATCAGAATTCCGGATAATCATTTCAAGGCAATCCTTTTTATCTGCCATCATGTTCGCTGGTAAGCGCCAATCTTTGATGTCGACTTGCTCGAAATAATCATGAGTATATTTAACATGAGCTCGAGTTGGCCAGAGAGAGAGCTCAAATCCATATACCGGTTCTCAATGGTCAGGCGCGCAATTAATCTTCGAACGGATTTTCCGTGTAATCCTTTGCCGTCATATATCTAATAAAAATTACACGTTTTGATATCATTTCTTCTTTTTTGCGGAAACTAAAAATTCATTCAGTATAGAGTCGGTATAATACAATGAATAATTTCAATGGGTCCTCGTCATTTTGTATGGACAACTGATTAATAGGGCTGTTTTCAAAAATCATAAAATATCATTTATCCTTGATATCATGAAGCAACAAAAGTAAGGTCTTGGTTTTTGGCGATTCATCCAACCTCAGTCTTACTCCGGCTATGTTAACGAATCAAATTTTACAGTCGCTCCCGGGATAAAAGACTCATGGCTTGCGGAGAGTATTAACCTAACGAAGAAAAAAGGTCTCGATATTCAGATAGTTTTCTCCGTGCTAACACTTTTAAGTCCAATCGGGGCGAATATATCGAGATCGACACAGTCGGCATTTAATCAAAACTAACCGGAAAAAGGCAAAAATCGATATATTATTATGAAATTCCGCCCTTGCATTGATCTGCACAATGGCAAAGTAAAGCAAATTGTCGGTTCAACATTGAATGACACTCGGAATACATCGCCAGTAACCAACTATATTAGCGATCAACCGGCATCATGGTATGCCAAATTATATAAAAATGACAAATTAAGCGATGGCCATGTCATTCGGCTTGGTGAAGGAAACTCAGAAGTAGCGCGAGAAATCCTGGGTACTTGGCCAGAAGGATTACGAATAGGGGGTGGTATTACCAATCAGAATGCCAAGCAGTGGTTGGATTATGGAGCAAGTGCTGTGATTGTAACATCATATGTGTTTCGAAACGGCGAAATATATTATGAGGGTTTGGAAAAATTAACGAATATCATCGGAAAAGATCACCTGGTATTAGATTTGAGTTGTAGGAAACGAGAGGGGAAGTACTGGATTGTCACCAATCGCTGGCAAAAATTCACAAATGTTCCCGTGACTATTGAGACATTGGATTGTTTTTCACGATATTGCACTGAATTCCTCGTCCACGCCGTTGATGCCGAGGGAAAATGTAACGGGATCGAACACGAGCTCGTCACATTATTAGGGCAATGGCGGAAGATACCCGTAACCTATGCCGGAGGAATCCGTTCCTGGAAAGATATTAAATTGATCAAAGAAGTCGGTAACAATGCCATTGATTTCACTGTCGGAAGCGCTCTGGATCTTTTTGGCGGACAAAAGCTTCAGTATAAAGACCTAGTGAGCCACCACAAAAATAGATTCCGATCTCTATAACAAAGTCCGACCAATAATATTACAATGTTCACTATAGCTTTGATTGAACCTCAAATTCCCCCAAATACGGGGAATATCGGTCGATTATGCGGTGCCACCAATTCTAAATTAGAAATCGTTGGCAAAATTGGATTCAAGCTGGATGATCGACAACTAAAAAGAGCCGGTCTTGATTATTGGGAACACATGTATTGGGAATATATCGAAAATGTAGAAAAATATATGGCATCCTTGAATCCGTCGAAAATTCACCTGCTGACCACCAAAGTGTCAACAAGCTATACAAATCACAGCTTCGAAAGAGACGACTATTTATTGTTTGGGAATGAGACCAGAGGAATTGATGAGAAGTACTTGAACAAATTCCGATCTCAATGTTGTACTATCCCAATGTCCAATAAGAATATTCGAAACCTCAATTTGAGCACATCCGTTGGAATCGTACTGGGTGAGGCCATGAGACAAACCAATCAATTCTAATTCGCTATGTTACTTAAAATCCACCCCTATAGTCCGCAACAACGATTGATAAATGAAGTCGTCACAATTTTGAAAAACGATGGTGTCATTGTATATAACACAGATACAGCATATGCATTTGGCTGCTGTATACAAAGCAAAAAAGCGATGAAGCGCATCTACCAAATTAAGCATATCGAGAAAAATAGACCATTGACTTTTGTATGCAACAAAATCAAACAATTTCAGCAGTATACAAGTGGAATTAACAATCAGGTCTTCCGAAAAATAAAATCAGTCATGCCCGGCCCCTATACCTTTATATTTAAGGCATCCAAAGCAGTGCCCAAGCTGATGCTATCACCTCGGTCAACGATTGGTGTTCGGATTCCCGATTCGCCGATCGCGCATATGCTGGTCGATGGATTGGATGAACCGATATTGAGCAGCAGTGTACCGATTCATCCCAATACCGATTTACATAATCCATACGAAATTCATGAAGAATACGGGAAACAGGTAGATTGTGTGATAGACTGCGGTGAGCTTTATATCACGAGATCATCAATTATTGATTTCTCAGTCGAACCCGCGGAAATCATAAGAGCCGGCGACGCGGACTTGAGCTGGGTTGAATAAAAAAAGGGAATATACACTAAGCACATTCCCTTTCTACTTCCTTTATGTATTACTATTCGAGTAGAAGTTCTCTAACTTTCGGGCAATAGCTCATTAATCGAAGCCGCGGCACGACGCCCTTCGCCCATGGCCAAAATCACGGTGGCGGCACCCAATACAATATCACCACCCGCATAAACTTTATCCATAGAGGTTTTTTGGCCCTCATTCACAACAATATTTCCCCATTTGTTGATATCCAGCCCATCAGTTGTTTGAGGAATTAACGGATTACTTCCGTTGCCAATTGAAACCAATACCGTATCCACTTCAATCTCGAATTCACTGCCTTTGATTTCTATCGGACGACGACGACCGGAATCATCCGGCTCGCCTAGTTCATATCTCAAACATTCCATGGCTTTAACACGTCCCTTTTCATCACCGATAATCCGTTTGGCATTTTGTAGAAAATGAAAAATAATACCCTCCTCTTTAGCATGAGCCACTTCCTCAACCCTGGCCGGCATTTCTTTTTCAGTGCGGCGATAGACCACATATACTTCTTCAGCACCCAGTCGTTTCGCCATGCGCGCGGCATCCATCGCCACGTTACCACCGCCAAGCACAACTACTTTTTGGGATCGATAAATTGGAGTATCCGCTTCACCACGATCAAAAGCGCGCATTAAATTGGTACGCGTTAAATACTCATTGGCAGAAAAAACACCGACTAAGTTTTCTCCTTCAATCCCCATGAACATTGGGAGTCCGGCACCAGAACCAATAAATACCGCATCAAATCCATCTTTTTTCATGAGATCAGATAATTTTCTGGTTCTTCCAACGACAAAATTAGTTTCAACTTTGACACCCATTTTTTTTAGGGTTTCTATATCAGCATCAACCAGTTCATTGGGTAATCTGAACTCCGGAATACCATACCGTACGACACCCCCAGTTTTATGAAACGCTTCAAATATAGTCACATCATGGCCTTCTCGCCGAACATCTGTCGCGACAACCAATCCGGCAGGACCACTGCCTACGATGGCTACTTTTTTCCCGGTTGCCGATTTCACTGCGGGAACCTCAACATTTCCATGCTCTCGTTCCCAGTCTGATACAAAACGCTCTAACCGGCCTATGGATACGGCTTTATTTACGTCTTTCAAAGATTTCCCTACCGCACAAGGCAATTGACATTGTGTTTCTTGGGGACATACGCGGCCACAGATGGCTGGTAATATACTCGTTTCTTTGATCACGTTAATCGCCTCTTGAAATTCGTCATCGGCAATATGTTGAATAAACCGTGGAATATCAATCGCGACCGGGCATCCGCTGACACAAGGTTTCTTTTTGCATTGTATACAACGCATGGCTTCAATCCGCGCTTGCTCTGGGGTGTATCCCAAAGCGACCTCATCCAGATTTTTCACCCGGACATTTGGATCTTGTGTCGGCATATCTTGAGCAGGTAAACGCGTACGCTCTTTTGCTTTCATAGTATCTTTTTTGGGGAGTAGCTCGGCTAAGAGCTCTTTTGCTTCCGCCTGAAGCTCTTCTGCTGGTCTATAACTCATTATTTGCTTCCGCTTGAAGTTCCTCTGTTGGTTTGCAATTCATTATTTTCTCTGCTTATTGTTGGGTTGCTTTATCAAAATTACATCTGTAAGCTTTCCTCTCTATATCCCTATATGAATTTAATCGAGCCATCATATTGTCGAAATCGACTTTATGACCGTCAAATTCCGGACCATCAACACAAACAAATTTTACTTCATCACCAACATTCACGCGGCACCCACCGCACATCCCCGTTCCATCCACCATGATGGTATTAAGTGAAACTTGAGTAAACACTTTGTATGGTCGCGTAGTTTCAGCACAAAACTTCATCATAATAGGAGGACCAATCGCAATGGCCATATCAGGTTTTGAATCCTGTTCACAGAGTTCCTTCAGGGGTTCGGTGACGAGGGCTTTCCGACCATATGAACCATCATCAGTGCAGACGATTAATTCATCAGCAATCGCTTTCATCTCATTTTCCAAAATTATCAACTCTTTTGATCGGGCTCCGATAATTATAGTCACATGATTTCCCGCCTTTTTTAAGGCCTGAGCAATCGGATGCAGAGGGGCAACTCCAATACCACCAACAACGCAAACTACTTTTCCAAAGTTCTCAACATGGGTTGGTTGCCCCAAGGGTCCTACTAAGTTGTTAATCACATCACCTTGCTTAAGCTTTGCCAAATCACCTGTGGTTTTCCCGACGACTTGAAAAATCAAAGTAATTGAACCTTCTTCTTCATCGGCATCCGCAATCGTTAAGGGAACCCGCTCGCCATAATCAGTGTCTAACTGAAGCATTATGAATTGACCTGGTGATCGCTCCTCTACGATTAATGGATTCTTAACTCTCATCAAATAGACAACATCAGAGAGTTTTTCTTTATGTAATATCTCATTCATTTTTCGTCCTAGTAAATTAAACTCTAATTCGATTGTTTGCTGCCAGTTTTCACCGATGCCGGACTGGATTTACTCTTGTTTTCAAACGTTAAAAACAACATCTAACCAGATTATTTGCGATTCTAAGATTCATTGAGAGCACCATCTTTTGTTAAACGGAAGACGCGGTGATTTTTTGATACCGCGATTCACCTGGTGTTATATCAATAAGCTAATCTAAAATAGTATTTTTCTGGTTTTGACTTTGAAATTCTGACAATAAGCTTGTCTGGTACTCCTTTTGTCAGGTATTGTTTAAGTGGCTACCAAAAGATCTCAAATGAAAAATTAAAGGGAAGAGCTCTAGGCTAACGTTGGTTTCATTGACTTTATTGATTACCGCGATAAAAACAATAAGTCCAAAGCCGAGGTCCAATTAAGCAAAATTTTGGTACTTTGTCTTCTACTTTTGTATCTATTCAGAGCTTATTTAAAAAGTGCAAAAAAGTTCATTTTTTACTTGACAAGGTTTTTGACGGA
>CAZJUM010000033.1:0-18240 GCA_964549175.1 uncultured Pseudomonadota bacterium
AGACTCCATAGCTCTTCGAGACTATGGAGCCACCAGAGAGAAATTAGCTGAACAGCTACCTTAAGGTTTTATTGCTCGCAGTTTGAATTCATTGAGTCAGATAGGTGAAGAATAACGAATAATGATATGAAATTATTTCGTTTATTTACCAAATAGCATGTTGATTTATTGTTTCAAATCATATTTAATAAAAAATATTTTGAGTTTCAAACACATTCCCAATTTGCGCAAAATACCGAATCATATAGTAAGAAGAAAATCGATGCTTAACACAAATTATTTGCGGCAAGCATCCGGAACTATTGACAAGCACATTTCGCAATTAATTGGATAAAACCTTTATGAAGAATTCTCAAACTACAATTAAATTTGATCATGAAATCAGAGTTGCCACTTTGAAGACACTGCATCTGTTCAAAGACTTGAGCCATGATTTATTGCTAGAGCTTTCTAAATTTACCAATATTCGTAACCTCAAAAAGAATGATGTCATTTTCGAACAAGGAGCAACCCCAAAGAAATTCACGTTTGTCAATAAAGGAATGGTTAAAATGATTCGCAGTTTGAAACCTGGAAAAGAGATGATTTTGCGAGTTATTATCGAAGGTGAGTTTTTTGGTACAACCGCAATTTTCAGCGAGACAACTTACGCGGCAAAAGCTGTGTGTGAAGGAGAAGTGACATTGGTCGAAATGCCAAAGGATCTGTTTTGTAATTTTTTGGATAAGCATTCACTTCTTTACAAAAGCTTTTTACGCTTAATCTGTATTAAGAACCACCAAACTGTTCGAAAGGTACCAGAAATGGCGCTCACTCGAATCGAAAGCCGGGTCGCAAAAATTATATTGAATCTAACGCAAAAAATCGGATACAAAGAAAACAGTTTATATCAGTTGGATATTCCGTTAACGAGAAAAGAAATCGGCGCAATGGCGGGGACTACAACAGAAACGGTGGTTCGGGTATTAGGTCGGCTGGAAAAGAGGGAGGTGATTTCGATGAATAAGCATCATATCACTTTAAAAGACGTCGCGTATTTGGAATCTCTTGTGGATGAATCAGATCATCTCTAAACATTCATGCTTACCCTTCAAGTTTTATCTTGGCGCTGGTAACTATCTATCATTTTTATTAACACATCAAACTGGTTTAAACTCGGATATTCCCACACCTTATCTTGCAGATGTTTTAATACTTCTCCGAGTTCCTTTCCGCAAAAACCGCGACTTTTGACATCTTCGCCGACAACAGCCAAATCCGTTATATGTATAGGTTCCTTTCGCCGGATAATTTGTGTAAAACGGCTTTGCACATCAATGTCGTGTATATTGAAAAACGCCTTGGCTGTTTCCTCAATCTCTTCAGGGACAATTTGGCTCAATAGTTTTTTGACTGTGGTGATTTTAGAAAAGTCACAGTTTTTATATCGCGTCAATAACTTCAGGATTTGTTTCTGATTTTTAGAAAGCTTTAAGTCAACAACGGTTTCCCTCAAAGAATGCGTTTTTCGATATGCGTAAAAGAAGGGGGTCAAGCTTTCACTTTCGATAACTTGCTTGATAACTTTTCTAGCCAATTCAGCACAATTAAAATAGCGTTGAAATATATTCAATCTTGCCAAGTGTTCACTGCAAAATGACTTATTTCTGTTGGGAATGAGTTTAATCTTGTTAACTTCTTCATAGATTCTTTCCAAAGACAAGCGATGCCCATCAAACACCTCAACCACTTGGTCCATCTCACTGACCTCAAAGTTAAATCCAAATGATTGCAGTCGAGTGATCAGCCGAATATATCGAATCGCTCTTAAGTGATCCTCCAAAATGCGTTCTTTGGCATGACCAACGAATCGAATCATCCTGTTTTCAAAATCTTCCAGACCACCCTGGCTATCAACGACTTTTTCATCGATCACATCATAGGCTATACTATTAATACGAATATCTCGTCGTTGTTGATCCTCTTCAATACTATCAGAGTACGCGATAATTGCGCGTCTTCCATTGGTTTCGATATCTTTTCGATATCGGGTCACCTCAAACAAGTGATTTCCCCAAAGAACTGACAAAGTACCATGAGCTTCACCGGTAGCAATCACTTTTTTGAATAATTTTTGGGTCACCGGCAACGGACAATTGGTGGCAAAATCAAAATCATGGGGGACTTCTCCGAGTAACAGATCTCGACAACTTCCTCCAACTAAGAAACACTCATATCCACTTGATTTGAAACGATAACAAAATTCCCAAATCAATTGCCTGGTTTCATTCGGTATGGATAAGAATTTTTCCTTCAGCATAATCAGACGATGTGATTAATCACTTTATGTTTTTTGCTAATATGGACATTTTACTTGCTCTTCGTCCAATTGATGCTTATCAATAAAGCTTTAAGGCCCTTTTTGTTAATGCACTTCGAAACCTGTCGCGGTCAAGCGTTAATTTTTGGTTATGAGAAAAAAAGTCAGAATAGACAAACTGCTTTTTGAAAAAGGATTGGCTCCCAGCCGAGAGCGAGCTCAAAGCTATATTATGTCCGGCAATGTATTAGCCAACGAACAAAAAATCGAAAAGCCGGGGATTAGAGTTTTCGATGATGTTGTCATTAGAGTGAAGGGATTCGATCAACCTTATGTTAGCCGTGGTGGGTTGAAGTTAGAGAAGGCTTTGGACGCTTTCAACATTCCGGTTAATCATTTGATTGCTATGGATGTCGGGGCCTCTACCGGTGGATTCACTGACTGTTTACTGCAAAGAGGGGCTAGCTACGTTTACGCAATTGATGTGGGATACGGCCAATTAGCATGGAAACTTGTTTCTGATACCCGTGTAAAAAATATGGAAAGAACAAATTTCCGTCATATGAGTTTTTCAAAAATAGGAACATACGTTGATCTTATTGTGATCGACGTCAGTTTTATATCACTCACCAAGATACTGGAACACTGCCTGCTATTTCTGATTAAAGGAGGTGTCTTGATAGCGTTAATCAAACCCCAATTTGAAGCCGGCAAAGAAAACATCGAGAAAAGAGGTGTTGTTGTTAAGCATGGTGTTCGCGCCAAAGTAATTGAATCAATCCGATGTTTTGCGGAAAAAGTAGGTTTTGCGGTTGAGAAAATCGAGGATTCCCCAATTCAGGGGAAAAAAAGCGGAAACATGGAGTATCTAATTCTGTTGAGAAAAAGATAGCTCCCGATTCAGCAATACTTAGAAGAAAAATCCGATGCCAACCATTAGTCCTGTATAACCGGCATTAACATTACCGTCATTGATCTTCACAGCGGCATTTTTATAATGCAGGGTACCGTCTAAAAAGAATTTATCATTGATCGTAAACCGCAAAGTTCCTGACGCGACAATCCCAAAAGCGGAGCCAAAACCTTCAGAATTATTGTGCTTTGCCACAAAATAACCAGGACCGAATCCGCCAGTTAGAGAAAAACCCTCTTTTATTTTATACACCCAAATTCGTTCCACAGAGAGAGTATTGGCCTCCAGGTCGTTAGCTAAGTTATTTTCATGTTCGAAGGATGTATTGGTGAATGAAAACCTCCAGAGTTCCTCCGATTCATATCCTAAATAAATTGGAAATCTGCCAATATCATAATGAGGCTCACCCGACTCAGTAACTAATCCGACACCGAAATTAAATTGATCCGCAAATATTGTAAAAGGGGTGATCGCGAACATTAACAATGCCGCGACTATAAAACGCTTTTTTACCATGTCAACCTCCGAATGACTGAAAAAATATACTGAATATTAAAACCTCACAGGGAAAAACTGAGGCTGTGGTGTCAGAAGGGAAAAGGGCTTGTCAAATAACATAATTCAATAAGGTAATAATATCATTAATCGCTAGTGGCTCTGAAGACCGAATTTTTCCAGAAAGTTTTGAAAAAAAAGATGAAAGGCAGGTTCCGGGACCATTCCCATTTTTAATCGAAAGATCTCCGGCAAGCTTGATTGCCATTCCTCCAATTTTACCCAGTCTTTTTCGGTACAAATGATGTGACTTCCCATATTTTGCTCAAAAAAACGGTTTAGATTACTCAACGATTGTTGATTGAAATCGAAATGGTCGGGAAATATCAAATGATCAATCACCTCCATGCCAACACTTTTAACAGATTTTTCAAAACCATCAGGATCACCGATCGCGGATAAAAGAACCGTTTTTTCATTTTTCATACTATTCAAAGAACGGACGCTGCCATTGCTGGAAATCAAACATTCGGGTAAAAAATCACACTTAAAACGGGGAACTGCGGTCTTGGGAAGGATTTTAGTGAGCGAGTCAAGTGATCCCGGATAGGCCAGCAAGTTGACCTTGGTAAATAATATGACATCTGCCCGGGAAAGTCCTTTAATCGGTTCACGCAAAGGTCCGAGAGGTATTATTTGACCATTCCCCAAACCACTGGTCGCATCGATCAAAACAATATTAAGATCACGAGCAAGTTTCAGGTACTGCATTCCATCATCCAACAACAATATATCGGCTTGGTCTTTTGCCAGATTTGCCGCCTTTACGCGATTGGCTGAAACATACAATTGAGAGTCGCGATGATTTTGAAAAAGTAACCAAGGTTCATCACCAAAATTATGCCATCGATCCTGAATCGCGGTATTTTGATTGAGAATCCGCAACTCATTGACTCGTTTTGCCTTATAACCTCTCGTCAAAACTATTGGCGACAGGTTCATATTTTCTGAAAACCCCATTAACCAGTCGATCAATGGGGTTTTTCCTGTTCCACCAACCGTAATATTTCCTACCGATACCACCGGAATCGATACTTTTGCGGGTTGTTTCAATCCGAAGCGATATAGTTCAAGCCAACATCTGATCAAAAACTCATAACACAGGCTAATTGATCTGAGAAAAAACCATTTCCCTGGATTGGAGCTGAGTGTTAGTTCCGGATTGAGGAAGCTCATAATCTCTATATCGAATTTGAAATCGCGAAGCGGTTGATTTCGGATACTGCGGATTCAATCTCCTCGACCACAATTTCTTTTTCAATCGATAAGTTTTTCATAGAATGTTTATATTTTTTGTCGTAGTAAGCTTCCAATATTTTCTGAAAACACAATTCGTAGTTCTTCCTGTCAAACAATGCCAGCAATTCCGTGACTTCGGGTTTTCCCAATTCTTTCTTCAGAAATCCGATAACGTTTCTAGTTTTATGAGCAGTTTCGGGTTGTTGCCTTATATATTCATCAACGGTTCTTTTTGCACGGATATTAATGGGTGCTTTGAGGAGAAAATTGCGTGCCTGTTTCATTTGAGAAAAAATACGGTTGGGAATGAAGACCTTCCCAATCTTTCTGCTTTCCCCCTCTACAAAGACCGGCCTTGAATTATCAATCGCTTTCAATGCAAGCAATAACGACGCATCAAATGTTTTTTGAGAGACCGGACGTTTACCTATTGCTCCAAACATTGAACCTCGGTGGTTTGCAAGCCCTTCCAAATCGATAAAATTAGGCAATCGTGTCAAAACAAGCGTTTTTCCAACTCCCGTTTGGCCATGCAAAACAATCAGATTGTTAAATTGGAATTGTTCCAATTGCTCCAAATTCCAATTTCGAAAGGCTTTATATCCTCCGGTCAGCTGTTTGGCTGAATACCCCATGGATATCATCAAAGAGGTAATCACTCGCGACCGCATGCCCCCACGCGCACAACAAACCGCGAATTTATCTTTATTTGAGAACTTTCGGAATTGTTCGTTGATCTCAACCAGTTTGGCGTCCAGAATCCGATATCCTTCGCCAATGGCTTCCTGTTGACCACATTGTCTATAAATAGTTCCGATGGTTTCTCGTTCCATATCATCCAGCAATGGTAAATTGACGGCATTGGGAATCGCACCGCCAATAAACTCGTTTGGTGAGCGAACATCGATAATTTGAAACTCAGGATTCTCCCAGCATGTCGCGATATCAATTTGTGGGTTTTTACTTTGATGAAGGTTTTCTTTCAAATGTGGCCATTTGTTGAATTAGTAATCTCTTTGAATACCCACCCGGAAAACACATTAAGACTATCGGAGTGGGAAGCTCTCATAACCTTTATTTGGCCAAATCCTGAACACCCTGATAAATGATATTCACCACCTCTTCCAACTGTTCTACCTCAATACAGCTATATGCGATTCTTAGATCCCTCACGCCGACAGAAATTGTACCAACACCATATCGCTTCAATAAGTGAACTCGCAAGTCCTCAGCATCCACCTGCTTAAGCTTCAAACACATTAAGTAGCCGGAGTTAAAAGGGTAAAACTCCCAAGAATCGTCATATTTATCGGTTGATAAAATCGCTTTCAGATGTGTCGCCCGAGCTTTCAGGACCTCATACTTGTCTTTAAGGTTCTCTTCCAAACGGCCGTCTTCCAGAATTTTTTCTACAATGGACTGTGAGGAATGCGCGCAACTGGAAATTGTCCCGCGAATAATACCTTTTACTTTATTTTCCAGTGCCCAATATAACTCCTGTCCATTTTGGCATTTTGTTCCAAAAGTCAGGAATCCGGTTCTAAATCCCCAGACATACTGTTCTTTGGTTGACCCATCAATTTTAGTTGCCAGGATGTTTTCATGGAGATTACATAGTCCGCTGAAAAGTGATTCCTTAATGGTATCCTCAAAAAAGAGACCGAAGTATGCATCATCTGACACAGCTACGATCTTTGTCCCCTTTTCGGCCTGGACTTTAAGAATCGTGTAAATTTTCTCCGCTTCAGCCACTGTCGGCGTGTATCCGGTCGGATTGTTGGGAAAATTTAGCATTACAATCAGTTTGTCCTTTTTTTTCGCTTGTTCTGCCAGTACTTGGGCAAAAGCATCGGTATTGAATTCATTCGCGTCATTAAATAGCGGGAATGTTTCTATTTTACCCCTTCTTCGCGTTGAAAAAATCAGTCGATAATTGCCCCATAGTTTATCCGGAGAGACCACCACATCGCCTTCATCAGTAAACAAATCAGCCACAATACTCAATCCATGGGTTAACGCACTGGTTACAATGGGCTCTCCAAATGATTTCCCTTGCAAGGAAGGATTGTCCTTTTCCAGTTTTTTCTTCCAAAGAGCGCGAAGTTTTGGTCGCCCCGCCGGTTTTGCATATGGATATATTTCGTTTGGCGTGAGTCTATTGAAATATTGGTCAACCACGTTAAGATGCATGGGAACACTATTCTCAACAGCAATTCCGCTCGTGGCGTTGTATTTGTGCGCCATTTCCCCGGCTTCCTCTGATTGGGTCAATATTCCTTTGGGAAAATACAATTCCTTTCCTAAGCTAGAAAGAACATCAAATACGCTCGGAGAGTTTTTTTTGATTTGTTCGTTTAGTTCTGAGGCAATGGGATCCATTTGAACCTTCCGCGTAATGGGGGTGTTTTGTTATTTAGCAATCAAGTGCCTGTATACAGGTCTTTTTTTGCTATTTTGAACCTAGACAGATATTGTCTAGCCCAAATCGGCCATTTTATCAATGGTGAACCCCCAAAAACCCTTATTTTTTTGAGGCGAGTATATTAAACAATCGACCGAATCCAAGTTGTCAATTATTAATTCCACAAATACCATGGGTAAAACAATCTTAAGAAAAACCATCTATAAATAACACATGAGTGATCAACTATTGATATCACCACAGTCATTTAATCCACCCAAAACCAATCACGATGTGGTACTGATTTATAACTTGAATTATTTTTTCCGGTTTCGAGAGCTGGTTAATGGGACCAAGGTAAAATCATTTGGTCCCTCCAAACGTTTTAGCTTCGGAATTGATTCCAAATCCGTTACAGTTTTAGGCGGATTAATCGGAGCACCCCTGGCCGCAATCGCTGTAGAACAAGCTTGTGCTTATGAACCCAAACAATTTCTCGCTTTTGGTACAGCAGGCTGGATCGGCACCCAAAAGGTTATTGTTGGTGATCTTTTCTCGCCAAGTTTCGGAATCGATTATACCGGATTAGCCGCTGAATATGGAGCAACCTCAACAAAAACGAAATTCCATCATCTCTGTAAGGTATCGAACTGCCAGGGAATTGCATCACGAAACGGTTTTTTCAGTCTTGACTCAAAAATCATTGATCAATATCGCGGCGAAAAAATCGATTTAATCGATATGGAAGCCGCTCCACTTTTGTTTTTAACGAAGCTGCGGAAAAGCCAGTTTCAACCATTGTTTGTGGTCAGTGACGTTATTTCAAAGGACAATCAGTGGTTTAATGGCGCTGAGCTCCCATCATTCAAAACTGGAATTGAGAAGGGAATGGAGCTCTTAAAACGCACAATAGCAACAATTTAAGAAATTGACCGGATCCCTTGATCCGCTTAGAATTATCGCGTTTTTTGATCCCGGACTTCTGTTCTTCAGTCTCATTTAAAAAACCTTTCTCACTGTGATCAAAAAGAGTTATTGTATTGACACTAAACAGGCGGAAAGATAAGATTTCCGCAGTTTTGAGGATTATGCACTTTTCTTAATGATAAAAGCTTACCATGACCACAATCATCTCATTTGTCAGTCAAAAAGGCGGTGTCGGGAAAACCACAAGCGCTGTGAATCTAGCAACAGCTTTTACCTTCGGCGGATATTCAGTGTTATTGGTTGATTTGGACCCTCAAAGTTCCGTTCGATTCTCAATGGGCGTCAAAAATAAGATCACACAAGGAACAAGAGAGCTTTTCCTGGAACCTGAGATCCCACTCTCGGATCTCATACAACAAACAGAACAGGGTAATCCAAGCTTTATCTTTTCTAATATCGACTCGATCAAGAACGAAGCTAAAGTATTCAAAATCGCGGTTGAAGAAGCATTTTTAAAAGACAGACTCATGCCGGTAATGGATCAATACGATTTTATTATCGTTGACGCTCCGGCTTCAAGTAATAATATGGCCGTCAATGCCATCTGTTGCTCCGATCTGATCATTCTGCCTTTGCAATGTGAGGGCCTCGCGATCAAATCACTCAAACGATTTTTGGTTTTGTTCGCGGAGTTACAACGCCGATTAAGCGGAAAAGATCTGAAACTAGCCGGAATTTTGTTGACTATGTATGATCGAAAAATCGAAGTTCACCGCAAAGTCAGCCAACAGGTATATCGCGCCTTGTCCGATTCAATATTCAAAACCATTATCCCTAGAAATGAGGCAATTATCGAATCCAGTGCCATGGGAAAATCCGTTATCACATATCAGCTAAACTCAATTGGGGCCACCGCTTATATCCAACTCATGCACGAATTGATCGATAAATTTAATTTACCTTAAACAGCATGCCCCAGCCCAGCCGAAGAAAAGCCAGAGAAGTCGCTCTTCAGACCATTTATAGCCGTTCACGATTTAAATTAATTGCGGAAACTGAGTTTTTGATTACTAAGGAATCCAAATTATCCAAAAAGCATCAGGAATTCGCCGAAAGTTTGATTTCAAAAACATGGAATAACCTGGATAATATTGATCAAGCCATAACCAAAAACTTAAAGCATTGGAAACAGACAAGGCTTTCAGAAACCTTAAATGCATTACTTCGAATCGGTAGCTGTGAATTGCTCTATTTCCCCGACACCGACGCCAAAATCGTTCTCAACGAGTCCATCGAACTCTGCAAATGCTATGTAGGCGACAAAGCGACGAAACTTTGCAACGGCGTACTACACGCAATTTGGCAGGAAAGCCAAGAACAAAAATAGCGACATAACCCCTACTGATCTGTTATTTATGTTGTGCCCTGTGCCCGAAAGACTGAAAGCTCAGCTCCGGACAAACACCTCTTTTTTAAACATTTAAGGAGAAGTTTCGAATATTGAATCTAAACGCGCCGAAAGTAAATTAACATGCGGTATTTTCCAGGAAAAGAATGGTATGCCATTCGAATCAAATATCGACACGAACAGATTGTCGAAAAAAGCCTCTCCAACAAAGAACTTCCTCCTTTAAACCTGACCTATCAAAAACTTAGCAAACAAAAAGACCGCAAAAAAACTCTAACCCAATCGTTTTTCCCCGGATATATGTTTATCAAGACTGAGCTGGATGCCGGACTTCACGTTGAAATATTAAAAACATTTGGAATCGTCGAGATTATCAAAAACAGCGAAGGTCCGATCCCCATTTCGGAAGCTCAAATCCAAAATATTCAAAAGCTGGAAAAATACACCGGAGAGATCATCACCCTCAATGAATTCGCTACAGGCATGATGGTGCAGGTGATCAATGGTTCTTTAAAGGGCCTGATGGGAAGAATAGATGAAATGCACAAGAAGTTTATTAAGCTCAGTATTGACTCAGTTCCCGGCTCAGTCGCGATTCAAGCTCCTTACGCGGACCTGAAGCCGGTGGAAAAGAGTGAATCGCTGGCTCATTTGTTTTAAGTGATCCAATGATATTTCTGAAGAATACCGCGACATAATGATCCTTATTTTGAGAGTACCTTTAACGAAGACAGTATTGAACTGAGTGATTGAAAATTTGCTACCGCTGAGGAGTTAGCAGTTTTACAAACGCGTCTATCATCAGGATTTCGCTTTGAAGATGTGTTCGAAGATATCGACGAGAAGGGATTTTAAAATGTGTAAAAGGAACTTGAGTAAGGAACAGGAAAAACACATAGAAACTTTTTTTTAATAAGCCTTTTTGAAGATTGAATGGAAAAAATGGATGACTATATGAGGATCAAAAGTTCGACTCTTGGCACTCTAAGCTGACATCGGTCAAAAAAGAGTCAGAGATAATACTGCTGATTTTGATCGTGGATTTTGGGTTTTAACGGTTATTGACCTTCCTCAATCTCTGTGATAACGGGAGCTATAGTCTTCGCGTGCGGACATTAGCTTAGAGAGGTTTTTTTTATTTTAACTTAATATCTGGTAAAAAGTTTCCTGAATATCTTGCTTTCTCGTTCTATGTGGGGCAGTCGGCAAAAGGACTTTTCACCGAATCATCGTAATAAAAACAGCACTATGGATCAAATTGAACAAAAAGCCAGAGAAGCTTTTAAGCAAATCCCTTTTGGAAACAACGGCGGTAATATTTTGGATAATAATATCGTTCATTCGATGAACTTAAAAGGAACAACAGCTCACCTCGTGTTGTTGATTCCCAAAGAACAAAATCAACTTGGGGAAGAAGTTGGCAAAAAAATCGAACAAGCTTTAGTGAACATTGACGGAATCGATAAGGTGGCATTTCGATACACACAATCCACTGATGCTGCTGAAGCAGAAGCCTCTCGCGGAACTCAAGCTCAGCAAGCTCATTATTTAAAAGAATATCGCCATGTTATTTTGGTTTCCAGCGGTAAAGGCGGGGTCGGAAAGTCAACCGTCGCGGTTAATTTAGCGCTGGCATTAAAAGCTTTAGGGAAAACAGTATCGTTAATGGATGCTGATGTGTACGGTCCTTCAATGCCCACTATGCTTAACGCCCGGGGGGAGCAGCTCACCGTTGAAAAGGATAAGATCAAACCTATTCAAAAGTTAGATATGCAGTTCATGTCAATCGGGAATATGGTGGATGAGAAAACTGCTGTAATCTGGCGTGGCCCTATGGCGCATCAGGCTATTGAGCAAGTATTGCGAGATTCAGCATGGTCAGGTGGTGATTATATGATTATCGATCTTCCTCCCGGCACTGGTGATGTACCAATCACGATCGCTCAATTAACTCAGACGGCAGGAGCAATCATTGTTTGTACTCCTCAAGATGTCGCATTACTTGACGCACGTAAAGCAATGGCATCGTTTGATAAAGTCAATATTCCAATCTTAGGCTTGATTGAAAATATGAGCTCATTTGTTTGTCCAAAATGCGGTGCTGAAACTCCTATTTTTAGTAAGGGTGGTATCGAGAAGGAAAGTCTGGATCAAGAGGTCCCATTTTTAGGCCGAATTCCGATTGAATTGGATATTCGTTTGGGTGGTGACAGCGGCGAACCCATTGTTAACGCAATGCCAAACTCAGCTATTGCTAAGAATTTTAAAGAAATGGCCTGGCATTTAATTAACTCGCTTGAAGACTAATTATGGCGGCAAAATCCAAAAAAACCGTGCCGGCAGGCGTATTTTTCGATGATTAACTGCCCGTCATCCGGAAAGACGATGTGCCCGCAGTGTATTAATTTTGGGATCCAAGAATTCGGAGCCCATGCGCGGAATGTGTGAATGAGTTTACGGGAGAAAGAATCTTGGACCCTGACCTGTCAATTTCGACATTGAGATTCATCATAGTGCCTTTATCGGAAACTATGGATTGGACGCGTTATGGCATGATGGTCACCGATATGGAATATTTGGCTTCAAATCATTGAGAGACGAACTACCACATACGCTTATTGATGCCAGTCAGATTGGCCTGATAATACCAATGACGCGTAAAAGCGAGCGTTATTGGCGAGCATCCGATAGTCTTATTTCAATCAATATAACTTCCGCGTGTAAATTCAAAACTAAGCGGCAATCAATCTATCATCCGCTGTTGACATAATTTGCAGACATGATCCATGACTCAAAAATTAAGCTATCAACTCATTGATACCGATAATAAAGCACGTGCTGGTATTTTACGCTTGGCTGGTCAGGAAATAGAAACACCGGTTTTTATCCCGGTTGGAACCAATGCCACAGTCAAGGCCATCACAGTAAACGAATTAAAAGCGTTGGGGTATCAATTGATCCTTGGGAATAGCTACCATTTGAGCTTGCGTCC
Organism: uncultured Pseudomonadota bacterium; assembly: GCA_964549175.1. Taxonomy (GTDB): domain Bacteria; phylum SAR324; class SAR324; order XYD2-FULL-50-16; family XYD2-FULL-50-16; genus CAZJUM01. The sequence continues at coordinate 12,735 of CAZJUM010000033.1, forward strand.
GGGTGATGATGTCGTGAGGAATATAGGGGGATTGCATCGGTTTATGAATTGGGATCGAGCGATTCTGACAGATAGCGGGGGATTTCAGGTTTTTTCTTTAGGGAATTTGAATAGAATAACCGAGGAAGGAGTCCATTTCCAAAGTCACCTGGATGGCAAAAAAATACTTCTAACTCCTGAACGCTCAATTGAGATCCAAGAAAATTTAGGATCGAATATCATGATGGTGCTCGATGAGTGTTTAAGATTACCGGTGGAACGCGAAAAAGCCCAGAAATCGATTGAACTCACCTACCGATGGGGCAAGCGCTCTTTTGACGCACGGAAATCCTCCAACAGTCTGTTTGGAATTGTGCAAGGTGCCGACTATGATGACTTGCGCATTAAATCGGCTCAACAACTAATGGAAATTGATTTTGACGCTTATGCCATCGGCGGGCTTAGCGTCGGAGAAAGCAAAGATATCATGTACCGTGTTGCAAATTTAGTCGCTTCCATCCTGCCCGCTGAAAAACCAAGATATCTTATGGGTGTCGGGGAGCCCGTTGATTTGTTGGAAAATATCGAAGCCGGAGTCGATATGTTCGATTGCGTGTTAGCCACACGAAATGCCCGCAACGGATGTTTATTTACCTTCAACGGCAAAGTTTCCGTCAAACAGGCCCGGTATAAAGAAGACAGAAATCCGATTGACGACAGCTGTGCATGCGATATTTGCCAAAACTATTCACGTGCCTATCTAAGACATCTGTACCAGGCCAATGAGATTTTATCGTCACGCCTCAACACCTACCATAATCTCTATTTTTTCAAAAAACTCATGGAAAAAGCCCGCAAGGCGATTTTGGAGAAGCGCTTCAGCCAGTTTAAGCAGGAGTTTATCGCGAACTATAACAACTAGACCCAGTGCCCAGTAATTGTTACCCACCGCATGCAAAATGTTTAAAACAAAACGCGGTCCTGATGATACATATGGTCACTGCATGGTCCAGGGACTTATCACAGTTGGTTGGTGAACGCGAATGAAATTGAGCTTTAAAATGAATAACCCATTCCCCATCGCCCATATCGTATTTGATTTAGGAGGTATACCGGTCGAACCATCCGGCACGCAAGATATACCGGAGTGGTCCGCCAATACCGAAACTGAAGCTCAACTCCGGACGCGCTGGTTAAGTGCACCTGCTATGAGATAATTTAAAATCGGGAAAACCACCGGGTCCGATTTTACTCACGCGTTGTGTCAGGCGTCGGATCTTAATAAACCACACTAGCTAAAGAATGCTGGCAACTCCTCTTCAATTGATCACAATCGCGGTTAAATCCTTGATCGGTGGTATAGTCGGTTATTTTACCAATGATCTTGCTATCAAGATGTTGTTTAAGAAAAAATTCGGCATAGGTGGCGTGGTGGTCAAAACCCGAGTGCAGTTTATCGAAAACGCCACAGATCTGGTTGAAGAGGATGTACTAACTAATGAAAGTTTGACAAAAGAAATTGAGAAAGAAACCTTCAAAAACATTTTAGCGACCATCCTCAAGGATTACACGCGTGACCATCTCCCCTCTAGCATCCCTGCCAAGTTGACGTTTAGTGATTTAGACCAATTTGAGAAAAGTTATGAACAACTCATCCGGATCATTACCGAACACATCGAATCTCCGCTAGTTACCATTTTTGAAGCCATCGCAAAAGAACTGAAACTTGGAGACCTGATATCAGATAAGCAGGCCCGATTTCTTGTCGGAAATATGGTCAGTATCTTATCAGATCTTTTAAAAACTCCCGATCTGATTACCCCATTTTTAAAAGCATTGCTTAAGGAGCTGGAATCCAAGAACCTTAATGACCTTATACCGGAAGACGCTGTTGAGCAATTGGCTGAAACATTGGGTAAGCTGACTGTTTTCGCGGGAAAGGAGCTTAAGCTACATTTCGATGGGGAAATTGATCAACTTTTTCTATTATTGGTCGAGCGGTTTTCAGTGGAATCACTTTGCCATCAGGTGGCTTTAAGCTTATCTGAAAAAAAATGGTCGGATCGGATCGGAAATGACCGCATTGAGCAAGTGATCGCCATATTTTTGGATCGCATGATTGCCCTGGTCAAATCAGATCGCGGATATCAATTGCTTCAAAATTTATCACGGACAATACTTGGGATTGTCAAAAACACAGACAAGACATTGTTTGATTTGGTTCCTGATCAAATCGCGGTCAAATTTGAGGGATTTATTTATCTTCGACTGGTGGAATTGATCATTGATGTAACTCGCTGGATTGAAGAAAAGCGGGATGAAATTGAAGTTATGATCAACCTCTCATTCGCCGATCGCAATTTTGTCGGTATGCTGCTTCACAGCATCGGAATTAGCTTGGCCGAAGTGTTTGATGTGGTGAACTTGATCAAAGACTATGTCAATGGAAAGATCGATCTCGATCAACTAGCCGATACACAGAGCCGAGAATTTGTCAAACTCCTGAAGAAGAATACCCTGACCCAAATCCTCTCCAAGTTAGAACAAAATAGTCTGCTCACAGAACACAGCTTAACCGATGAGATTAAAAATACAGTTTGCTCATTACTCGAAATGGTTCAGCCTAATACCCTGCGATCTTTTTTAAATCAGGGCATCAGTGAATTCGTTGCTCAGAAACAAATGAAGCGTGTTCTGGTTTTGGCAGCCTCAAAATACTTCTCCGGTTTGCTTAAAAACTCCCTGCTCTACCATGATCGTTTCGCGACAAGGATTCGCGACGGAATTTCAGATAAAATCAAACGCCTGCAATCGCAGACGGTTGGCCAACTCTTTAAAGAACATCATTGGAATGCTGTTCAACTGAATCCTCAGGCTTTTTTGACATCTAAACTGGATTTTCATCAAAAAGCAATCGCCTCTTTCTTCACTGAACGTCTTTTTCAATTCAAACAAAGCAAAACCATTGTCTCACTTTTAGGGCGAGTCGATACTTTAAAATCCCAGGCGATAGAAAAACTAAAACAATTGCTGGTTCAATCTCAGGAAAAGGTGAGTCAATTAAAGCTGCGATCCCTATATCTTAAATTCAACGGAAACGTCATTGATGATGACCTGGTAAGTGATGTCCATCAATTGATACTAAAACATTTGCATATTCTGACTAAAGGAAGCGTTAAAAATGTTTCTAAAAATAATTTACTTCGCTTATCAGCTGATCAGTTATGCACGGTTGTTGAAAACTTTATGGGAAAAGAACTCAAACCAATTACTCGATTCGGTGCCGGTTTGGGATTGATTGCGGGAGCCGGACTATCACTACTCCCTAGTGTAAGGGGACTGGGAATAGCGATAGGTGTGCCGCCGCTCATGATCACTTTAAGTCTATCGGCATTGATGTTTGGACTAATAGGATGGGGAACCAATTGGTTGGCGTTGAAGATGATTTTCAGACCCTATTTGACAAAACATATTTTTGGAAAACGCATACCGCTGACACCAGGTGTTGTCAGTCAGCATAAAACACGGTTTGCCACAAAAATGGGTCAATTCGTCGCTAATCATTTATTGCGGAAGGACAGCATAGAGTCTATGTTTCATCGCAATAATGATCGCATTAAAACTGCCGTTAAAACAGCGATCAGCCGTGAGAATTATCAAATAATCGATCACCAAACAAGGAATCATCAATCTTATTTAGCCCGACGCGTCAGCCTGTTCATCATGAAGCGGTTGGGACCGAAAAACCCTGGTTTTACCGAATTAATGGAAGTGATTATTAGTCGCGTATCGGCAAAATCATTTGATCAATTACCGATCGATACATTAACACAAAAACTGATTCTATTATTTCATGACAACGCGACAACCATTAAGGAAGGGCTACAAAACTGGCTGTCTCAAGATGAGACGCAAACTCTTAAACTCTCATCATTATTGGGTCAGGATGGTTTAAGAATACTTGAGCAGTTATTAAATCGCTTGATTGCGGACTTGATAGACGAACATGGGGAACATTTTTTTCGAAAAGAAACGTTTGTTAAATTTATCAAAGGGCTTGAGCCAAGGTACAACGCGTTGATCGGGCAGACGATCCAAAACATGATTAGCACGCGACAATTCAAACAATTCAGGAATCATATATTTGAGATTGTTCTGAGACTTTTCAATAGTCGACAAGCCGGCACCGCGGTGATCGACTATTTGATAAAAATTTTAGCTCGTGAGGTCAATCCGGACCATCGATTTGATGAGTTATTTGGTGGTAAGTTGATGAATTTCATGATCAGGAATATCGATCGATTAACTCACTATTTTCTTCAAGTGGCATTGCGCTATCTTCGACGTAATCATCAAAAAATTTCGGAGACCGTTTACCAAAGCCTGCTGGCAACTGCTGATATCATCGCGACTCAAGCGGTTAAGCTGGCAAAAAATGAGCTATTTGAAACCATCGAGGACATCACCAAAGTGCGGCTTCCTCAGTTTTTTCAAGCCCACGAGACCAGTTTACAAGAGTTGATTCACAAGCAAGTGAGAGCCATTGGAAATACTAAAATCAATAAAGTCGGAACCGAGCCGGATGAACAAAAAATCCGTCAATTGATCGATCAAAGTATTTTGAACAACAAAGAAGTTTTTCGTGTCTCAAAACAATTCATTGATGAATTGCTGCACATCCTGGCACAGGAAAGAATTGGCGATTATATGGAAAAAATAGGACTTGGCAGACTCGATGATGTGATTAATCTATTGGATTCTGAGTTTCAGCTAGTCACCGATCATCTTCGCCGATATTTGGTACTGAACAGAACTCAAGTGGCTGACGCACCGGCTAAATTGATCAATCGGGTATTGGCGCATCTTTCAGCGAAGACCGAAATCCGAGAGATTTTGACCGGCATTTCACCACACCAACTCAGCGAAATCGTTGATCGTGTGTGGGATTTGTTGTTTCACTCCGGGTCCTTTTCGACATTTGGTGAGGAATTGATTTGCCGGGGGACCGACCATTTAAAGAGCAAAACAATTAGCGATTTGGTGGATATTGAAACATTGAAACAAGATATCATCACTTTCATTGATCGCTTTTTATCCCGGGGAAATCACCAAAATGAAATCTCACTGATTTTAGCCCAAGCGCTTGAACAGATATTACCGCTGCTCAATCAATCGATCAACGCGCGTACTAAAGACTCGATTGTGGATATTGGCATTGACGGTTTTGACCTTACGCTAAAACAACATCTTAAATCACTCTTTGGGGCTATTAATTTCAACGAAATTGTCGTCACGCAAATTAACAAAATGCATCCGCGAAAAATCGAAATCACCTTCAGAAAATTCGCCGGTCAATACTTCCCTAAGCTTATCAATTATGGGTTCGGCTTTGGCCTGGTTTTTGGTTTGATGATGGATTTGTTTTATTTCATGATCCTATTTTTCTCGAATTAGCCAAATGCTATAATTCAAACTCACAGAGATATAGTCAAATGTTGTGTTCAAAAAAGTTAAGCAGCAATATCCC
>CAZJUM010000034.1:0-18177 GCA_964549175.1 uncultured Pseudomonadota bacterium
AGTAAAAAATGAACTTTTTTGCACTTTTTTAATAAGTTCTGAATAGATACAATAAGACTTATTTGAAACTGTGAAATAGCGAATACTCAAGCTCTGCAACAAGCCTCAGACATGTCGAGCAAACAAATTAAACGACAAAAACGATCCGTCTTTTCTTCAGACACTGCCTTTGCCTATTTTTGCGTCTTCCCCGCGATAATCGCACTGGGCGTGTTTATGATCTACCCGATCATTCAGGTGTTTGCGATGTCCCTGTTTAAAACCAATGTGGTAGGCGACTTGGTTCGATTCGTCGGTTTGGACAACTACATTAAATTGTTTTCATCCAAACGATTTACCGCCGTCGTAATTCGTACCGTATTATGGACGACCTTAGCCGTTAGTATTAAACTCGTGACTGGCTTAATGATCGGATTAGCACTGAATCAAAAGTTTAAATTGCGAAAAATCATCCGGGGGTTGATTGTTTTACCCTGGGCAACTGCCATGCCGATTAGCGTGATGTTATGGCGCTGGACATTGAATGATGAATACGGACTGTTAAATTACAGTCTTAAAGCTTTGGGAATCGACAACCCGCCAATCTGGTTGGCAAAACCCCTCACCGCTTTTATTTCAACATTGACAGTCGATATCTGGTTGGGATTACCATTTTTGGGACTCGTCTTCCTTGCCGGACTACAATCCATTCCTTTGGATCTCTATGAAGCGGCTAAAGTTGATGGTGCCAGCATATGGCGGCAGTTTTATCATGTAACTTTGCCATGTTTGAGAAAGGTTTTGATGATTGTAATGTTACTATCCTTTTTCTGGACCTTTAACGATTTCGTTTCCATCTTTATTTTGACCAACGGGGGCCCGGCCGGATCAACCGAAATTTTGGTCACCCACTTGTACCGATACGGATTCGATTTTTACAAATGGGACGGAGCAAGTGCCATGGCTGTTTTGACCTTTTTAATTTTGACGCTGACCAGTCTGGTTTATGTATACATGTATCGGAAATATGAGGAGTGAGACCAATGAACGCTGAATTCTTAAGAAATATGATTCAATCTCACGGCATCTATTTAGCTCTAGTTGTCATATTAATCGGACTGCTGTTTCCCTTTGCCGTGATGATTTCGACTTCGCTGAAAACGTGGTCTGAAATTTACGATGGGAATCCCCATTGGGTACCCGCTGAGTTTATGTGGCGCAATTTCATCGAAGTTTGGGATAAAATCGAACTGGCCTACTATTTTCGAAACAGTATTTTGATTTCCATTGGTGCCACTCTATTTTCCGTGGTATTCTCATTACCTGCCGCTTATGCATTGGCCAGAATTAAGTTCCCGGGAAAACAGATAGTTCTTTACCTATTGTTGGCGGCTCAGATGTTTTCTCCCATTATTATTATCGTCTCAATTTTCCAATTGATGTCGCAATTAAACTTGGTGGATACCATCTATTCATTAATCATTATTAATGGTGTCTTTACCTTATCCTTCACGATTTGGTTAATGCACGGCTATTTTGCCAGCATTCCCGTCGAGTTGGAAGAAGCAGCTAAAATTGACGGTTGTTCGCGACTATCCGATTTCTTTCGAATCATTATCCCGATCTCAAAGCCCGGCCTGGTAACCGTCGTGATCTTTGCTTTTATCTGTACCTGGAATGAGTTTATGTTTGCTTTTACGATGACATCGACTCCGGAGAATATGCCTCTGACTTCCGGACTCTTTCGATTGGTCGGTAAATTTTCAACTCAATGGCATTATTTAATGGCCGCCTCTATTTTGGCGATCATTCCTGTGGTTGCCTTATTTCTTTATATTGAAAAGAACTTGGTTTCCGGACTAACCAGCGGAGCCGTAAAAGGGTGATTTTTCATGACTCGACAATTTTTGAAATTTCACTTGACTCAAAGGGGGAGGTCATTATAAGAGGGGAATTATTTTTATTCAGATGTTGTCGTTAAACTTATTTTTTACGGAGGATAGACTGATGGTAAGAACACACGGAAAATTATTGACCAAGTTACTTACTTTGTTTTTTACCCTGGTACTGAGTGGATTGTTATTGACTTCCTGTGACAAGGAACAAAAAAGCGATGATTCAGCTAAAAAAGAACTTCCTCCTATTAAAATAGGAGTTGTTGGTCCACATTCAGGGGATTTAACCTCATATGGGATTCCCACAATAAAAGCTGCTAAATTGGTCGCAAAGCGTCGAAACGCAATGGGCGGCGTTGGCGGTCGAAAGATTGAACTTGTCGTTGAAGATGATGTTTGTAAGCCGGAAGTAGCAACCAACTCAGCTACAAAAGTTGTTGGAGATGGGGTTCACGTCGTTTTAGGACATATTTGCAGTGGTGCGACAAAGACAGCCCTTAAAGTATACAAAGAAGCCGGTATTATCGCCATATCCCCATCCGCGACAAACCCCGCTTTAACTCAGAGTGGTGACTATCCAAACTTTTTTAGAGCGATCGCTTCAGATGATGCTCAGGCAAGATTGGAAGTTGACTTTGCACTCAACGTGCTGAATTTAACAAAAATTGCCGTTATTCATGACAAAGGGGACTACGGAAAAGGACTGGCAGAATATGCGAAAGGATTCTTAGAGAAAGATAGTCGAGCTACTGTAGTTCTTTATGAAGGAATCACTCCGGGTGCTGTTGATTATTCAGCCGTTGTTCAAAAAATTAAGCGTTCTGGTGCTGAAGGCGTTATTTTTGGTGGCTACCATCCTGAAGCTTCAAAAGTCATTACTCAGATGCGAAAGAAGCAAATGGATACGATCTTTATTTCTGATGATGGTGTGAAAGATGATACCTTCATCAAGGTCGCTCGGAATTACGCTGAAGGTGTATACGCGACAGGTCCAACGGATACAACCAGTAATCCATTGGCTCAGGAAGCTATTGAAGCTCATAAAAAAGAATTCCAAGAAGAGCCGGGCGCTTTCTTCTTAAACGCATATTCAGCAGCATTGGCAATGCTTAATGCGATTGAAAAAGCAAATTCTACTAATTACGATGATATCGTAAAAGTTCTAAGAAACGAATATGTTGCGACACCTCTTGGAATTATCAAATTTGATGATCGCGGTGACGCGATAGGTGTTGGATTCTCCATGTACCAAGTGATTAACGGTAAGTTTATTGAAGTTCAATAATCAGATAAGCTGATCTGTGATATCTCGCACAGGAGCAGAGTACTATAAAATACTGCTCCTGCCGCGTTTTACCGTTCATTTCCATCTTCTGTACCGAATAATAATTTTTTCATTTGAATGATCGAGTAAACAGTCAGAAGAATAAAATTATTGTCTCGGATTTAAATTTCCCGCAGAATTCACGTGAAAAGCCACATCCCTCAAATCAGATGCTCCGAACATCACTGATGTATGAGGGTTGCCGATATAGTTTTACATTTAGTTTCAGGGGAGAGGTATAGGAATTCAGATCAATTGTGAACAATTCTCGGAGCCTATTAAACGATGGAATATATTACTCTTTCATACATTTTAGAACTATTTTTGGGGGGCCTGACACGAGGGGCTATATATGCTTTGATTGCTCTTGGGTATACCATGGTTTATGGTATCATCGAGCTGATTAATTTTGCCCACGGAGAGATCTATATGATCGGGGCATTCACCGCTCTGATTGTTGCCGGCATCCTAACGATGCTTGGCTGGAACGCGATAGCCATATTGCTTTTAGCTGCTTTGATCGCGGTGATTTACTCGATGGCCTATGGTTATACGATGGAGAAAATCGCGTATAAGCCATTGCGGACAGCGCCGCGACTTTCAGCACTGATCAGCGCGATCGGTTGCTCGCTTTTTTTGCAAAACTATGTACTACTCGCCCAAACCTCAGATTTTCAACCTTTTCCTGCATTGATTCCCGAATTTGAATTTATGAAAGAATACGAACATATCATTAGCTCGCCTGAAATTGTGATTTTGGTAATAACGGCAATCGTAATGATATTGCTCACCTTTTTAATTAAATTTACTCGAATTGGAAAAGCGATGAGGGCAACCTCGCAGGATAAAATAATGGCGGCTTTGGTGGGCGTAAGCGTGAATTCGGTTATTTCAGCAACCTTTGTCGTTGGATCAGCTACCGCCGCCTTGGGTGGTGTGTTGATCGCTTCCCATGTTGGCCAAATCAATTTTTATATTGGTTTTATCGCGGGAATTAAGGCTTTTGTGGCAGCTGTCCTTGGCGGAATCGGAAGTATTCCGGGAGCTGTCTTGGGTAGTTTTGTACTGGGGTGGACCGAAAGTTTTGCTACCGGTTTGATATCAAGTGACTACGAGGACGTTTTTGCGTTCTTGTTTCTTGTGTTAATTCTTATTTTTAGACCTGCCGGGATTTTGGGAAGGCCAGAATCCTAGAAAGTATAACCGGTGGTGCCTTATGAATATCATTGAAGAATTTAAGAAATCGTCACTAAGCTGTTTGTGGTTTGTCTTTTTGACCTTTCCCATCATGGTTATTAAGGTGAACACCATTGAGAGGACTGTGGAGTGGCGCTGGGTAAACGTGCTTTTAATAGCATTGGCTAGTTTTGTACTGTCATTTATATGGCGATACTTAATGTTGCAAAAACAGATGGGTAACAAGAGCGACCAAAAGGAAAATATGATTGATATTTCCACGCCATTGGCGATGATAATGTCTTTTTTATTTTTCATTTTTGTCGTTTTTGCTACGAATATTTATCGTGGAGATGCTTTTGATTGGAGCTTGGAGCAGCTAATATTTATTGTTATTGTTTCTCCTCTGTTTGTTAAACGGAAATTCTTTTTAGATAAAGTTGATGATCAGTTCCGAGCGCGATTTGGCAAATGGTTCAAACAAAAAAGTGAAAAAGAGTTATCGTTTAAACAGCGACTCTTTAACACGTCCTTAATGTACAAACCCCTGTTGGTGATAATTGGAATTGTCGTTATATTGTTCCCTTTTCTGTCATCGGTATACCAAACAAACATCATTATTACCGCATTAATCTGGGTAATGCTTGGCTTGGGCTTGAATATCGTTGTGGGTCTGGCGGGGTTGTTGGATTTAGGGTATGTGGCCTTTTACGCGGTTGGTGCCTATGGTTATGCGCTTTTGAATATCCATTTTGGGTTGAATTTTTGGTTTGCGCTACCCATCGGAGGACTACTCGGAGCGGGATTTGGTATTTTGCTCGGGTATCCTGTATTACGTTTACGGGGGGATTACTTAGCGATTGTAACACTCGGATTCGGAGAGATCATTCGATTAATACTGGAAAACTGGAATGAGTTTTCTTATGGACCCAGCGGAATAGCCAATATTCCGAAACCGACTCGAATACCGGGATTTGACGATCTAATTAAATCCGTCTTTAGCACTTGGGATAGCATCACGAAAGGATTGGATCAATATATAGATGTACCTGATTTTTTTATGGTGACTTCCAATATAGGATTAAAAATTCCCGCGATTTATATCTATTTTCTCATGATTTTATTGACGATTTTTACGATTTTTATCGTTAATCGCTTACAAAACTCCCGAATGGGACGAGCATGGATTGCCCTGCGTGAAGATGAAATTGCGTGCCAGGCAATGGGCGTTGATAAACGTCGAACAAAATTATCCGCGTTTGCCATGGGAGCAACATGGGCAGGAATGGCGGGAGTTATGTTTGCTGCCAAAACCACGTTTATCAATCCGCAAAGTTTTACAATCTGGGAGTCGGTAATGATTTTATGTATTGTTGTACTGGGCGGTATGGGATCAATCGTCGGAGTAATTCTTGGCGCGCTGGTGCTTATTTTATTGCCGGAATACCTGAGAGCTTTTTCCGAATTCAGAATGTTGGTTTTTGGTGCCATTATGGTTTTAGTGATGGTCTTCCGTCCTGGTGGAATTATCACCTCCGTTCGTCGCACTTATAAATATGAGCAATCTTAGTATCGAATTTAATTATCTGTGAATGCTATACTGAAAGTTGAAAATCTAACCATGGATTTCGGTGGCCTCAGAGCACTGGACCATGTGGATATAGAAATTAAAAAGGGTGAGATTGTTGCTTTGATAGGCCCCAATGGCGCAGGAAAAACCACTTTTTTCAATTGTATTACCGGTATTTATGCTCCCACTGGTGGGGATGTGAGAATCAGTCCCAAGAGAGATGAGACTGTTCGGATTAACGGCATGAAACCCAATATTGTAACAGAACACGGACTGGCACGAACCTTTCAAAATATCAGGTTGTTTTCGAATATGAGCGTATTGGAAAATGTAATGATTGGCCGACATTGCCGAATGAAATCAGGTATCTTCGGTGCGATTTTTAAACCCCCAATGACCCAAAAAGAAGAACAGGACGCTGTGACAGACAGTTACAAGATTCTGGAGAAAATTGAATTGACACAATACGTCAACGATTTGGCAAAAAATCTCCCGTACGGGGCTCAACGACGTCTGGAAATCGCGAGGGCTCTGGCAACGGATCCGTTTTTGCTTCTACTGGATGAGCCGGCAGCCGGAATGAACCCTCAAGAAACCAAAGAACTAGATGATTTGATTATCAAATTACGTGATACGGAAAACATATCTATTTTGTTGATTGAGCACGACATGAAATTGGTTATGAGTTTGTCGGATAATATCTTTGTGATGGACTATGGCAAACTGATTGCCCAGGGCACCCCTGATCAAGTTAAATCCAATCCGGACGTCATTAAAGTCTATCTCGGAGAGTAATTATGCTAAAAGTGTCTAGTATTCAAACATTCTATGGAAATATTCAGGCTCTGAGGGATGTCAGCATTGAAATCGGAGAAGGTCAGATCGTCACGCTGATTGGTGCCAACGGTGCCGGGAAGTCAACGACGTTGATGTCCATTTGTGGCGTCGCCAAACCTCGATCCGGGGAAATTACCTTTCAGGGACGACCCATTCACAATCTACCTTCTGAAGAGATTGTGAAAATGGGGATTTCGCAAGTCCCTGAAGGACGACGAATATTTCCTTATTTATCGGTTCTTGAAAATTTAGATATGGGAGCTTTTTTGAGGAAAGACAAAGAGGGCATACAACAAGATTTGGAGTATGTGTTTGAACTCTTCCCCATTCTCAAAGATCGCCGAAGTCAAATTGGCGGAACTTTGAGCGGTGGCGAACAGCAAATGCTGGCTATTTCAAGAGCCCTGATGGCTCGTCCAAAGCTGTTGTTGCTGGATGAACCCTCTTTGGGGTTGGCCCCCTTAATTACGCAGCAGATTTTCCGGATTATTAAGAAAGTTAAAGAGGAGCATAAAACCTCGATCTTTTTAGTGGAGCAAAATGCCAATCTTGCGCTGCATGTGGCTGATAAAGGGTATGTGATGGAGAATGGCCGTATCACTCTCCATGGCGATGCATCTAAACTGCTGAATATCGAAGAAGTGAAAAAAGCCTATTTGGGAATTTAACTGGCCATTCTCTTCGTATCGATTTAAAGATTCTTTTTTTATTCATAGTGACAGTCTTGTTCCTTGCGGTGATTTCTCTCTTCGTCCTGTTTGCCCTAAATTCTCTGTGTTCTCTGTGGTGAATGACATCTTCGCTTTGCGGATCTTCGTTGTGAAATATTTTCAGAGCATCCGATCGCTTGGATTCTAAGAAAATAGCAACTTACACTTCAGCCACATACTAGCTCCAGGATATTTTGCCTTCGTCCAGTTCAATACCGGCAGAAGTATTTAGGATGGTCGCCTAAAATAATTGAAGCGTAGAAAGCGCGCCGCCGAGATTCAGGTTCGCGGAGATATTTCAGTCAGGTGAACCTGCCGTTTATCTGAACACGGCCGAGCAAACGCTCAAGCAAGTCAGGTCTTTAATCACCCATTAACGAGGCGCTCAATAGCCTGTTACAAGTCACATTTAAGGTATCTGAAGATGTATTAACATTCGGCATCGGCTTGAATCGTTTTATTCGCCATAATTTATAAACACTGCCTCTGCTCGGAAGGTTTGTTGTTGATCAGCGGGGAACGTGATAACGCCGATATTAGTCCATACTGCACACGTCGGCCAGACTCGGCAGAGATTGTAGAAATTCTCAAAAAGTTAAGTTAAAGGAGTGACTGTGAAACTGGAAAAACAGTATGAGGGATTTGAATTAGGACCGATTCGACCACCCAGTGAGGCCAATAGTTTACTACTTCGAGTCACCAGAAATTGTCCGTGGAATAAATGCAAATTTTGTGGATTGTACAAGGGGAAGAAGTTCAGCGTTCGCCCGGTTGAGCATGTACTAAAAGATATTGATACCATTAAGTACTATGTGGATCATATCATTGATATTCGTAAGCTGGCCAGTGGGAATGCTTCCGAAGATTTAATTGCATTTCATGATCAACAACCAGAGCGTGATCCCATGGTGTTTCATGCGGCGCTGAGTTGGATTCAGGGAGGGATGCGATCCGTATTCCTGCAGGATGCCAACACAATGGTGATCAAACCGGATAATATGGTAAAGATTTTAAGCCATATACGAGAAAGCTTTCCTCAGGTGGAACGGATCACTTCTTATGCTCGTTCGCATTCGATTGCCAGGATTAGTGATGAGAATATGACGCGGGTAGCTCGCGCAGGTTTAAACCGCATTCATATCGGAATGGAATCCGGTGCTGATGAGGTATTGGAATTTATGAAAAAAGGGGTCAACAAAGAAAAACACATCATTGCCGGGCAAAAGGTAAAACGAGCCGGAATTGAACTGTCCGAATACTATATGCCGGGTTTAGGCGGACAAAAAAAATGGAAAGAAAACGCTATCGAAACCGCTGACGCCTTAAATCAAATTGATCCTGATTTTATTCGAATTCGCACTTTGGCCATTCCCAATCAGACAGAGCTGTTTCAAGATCTTAAAAAGGGGATCTTTGAAAAAAACGGAGATATTCAAATGGCAAAAGAGCTTTTATTGTTTATTGAGAATCTCGGTAGAATCAGCGGCACGATAAAAAGTGATCACTTTCTCAATCTGTTTCAAGAAGTTGATGGTCGTTTACCGGATGAAAAAGAACAGATAATGGCACCTATCAAAACGTTTTTATCGATGTCTCCGAAAGATCAGGTGACTTATTTGGTAGGAAGGCGGACAGGGGTTTTTTCCGGAGTAGAGGACATGAACAATTCTTCACTTCGCCAAGGTGTGGAAGAACGCTGTCTATCTCATCACATCACTCCGGATAACGTAGAGTACTACACCTATGAGGCGATGAAACGCTTTATCTAAGAAATTTGTGAAGAGAGTTGAAATATAAAAAAAAATATATTAGGTAGTATCCTTATGTAATTTGCTTTTCACTGTGCATGTATTATTTAATTATTTAATCTTGAGCTATCGCAACGTTGCGAGAGGCGTAAGGTAGTCCAATAAATCATGTGTTCCCCAAAAGCTGACCGGTTAAACTCGCGGTAAATAGATATGTGAACTGGTTTTAGGCTACTTGACGCGATTCGCTGGTTGCTGCTCAAGCTAATACTACAATCCAAATAAGGATACTATGGCTATGATTGAAGTAGATCATTTGACAAAACAATATGGTTCATTAAAAGCTGTTGATAATGTTTCATTTTCCGTGGAGAAAGGGGAAATATTAGGCTTTTTAGGACCCAATGGCGCGGGAAAGTCAACGACAATGAAAATGCTTTCCTGCTTTATAACTCCGACCAGTGGGACGGCTCGAATAGGTGGGTATGACATTTTATCCAACTCATTGGAAGTTCGTCAACTGATCGGGTACTTACCTGAAAATGCTCCAAGTTACAAGGATATGACCGTTGTTGAGTTCTTACGTTTTGTGGCTGAAATTAGAGGATACAACAAAGCGGAGTTGAGTTCACGTGTTGACAATGCCATTGAAACGACATTCCTGGAGTATGCCAGATATCAGACCATTAATACATTGTCTAAAGGGTATCGTCAGAGAGTCGGATTCGCGCAGGCACTTATCCATGATCCGCCAGTATTAATTCTGGATGAACCAACAGACGGACTTGATCCCAATCAAAAGTATGAAGTACGGACCTTGATTAAAAATATGTCCAAAGAAAAAGTGATCATTTTATCCACCCATATACTGGAAGAAATGGAAGCTGTCTGCAGCCGCGCGATTATCATTAATTCTGGTATTATCGCAGCGGACGGGACTCCTGAAGATCTTTTGGGTCAATCATCTTATTATCAAGCCGTTTCCTTGGCACTGATCGAAAAACCGGCAGATGAAGTGTTAAAAGCGCTGGAAGGTTTGGAAAGTATTCAGAAAATTGAACAGGGTCCGGAAACAGCAAATTCTAATGAGTTTAGGCTCTGCATTTACCCCAAAAAGGGGCATAATCCAATTACGGATGTGACTCAGTTTATAAAAGAGAAAAATCTGTTGATCAAAGAGATTTTTTCGGAAAAAGGGAAAATGGATGAAGTATTTCGTAATCTAACTATTGGATAAATGGAGAACAATGACACAAAATATTGCTTTAATTAAACGTGAACTGGGGGGATACTTTTATTCTCCGGTGGCGTATGTATTTATAATAATTTTTCTTATTTCAACAGTGGGGACGACTTTTTTCCTTGGAAATTTTTTTGATACCAACCAGGCTGATCTGGAAAAGTTTTTTCTATTTCATCCCTGGCTGTATTTATTCCTGATTCCCGCTGTCGGGATGGGACTTTGGTCTGAAGAACGCAATGCCGGCACCATCGAGTTGTTGTTCACCTTGCCTGTAAGTATGATACAAGTGGTGGTCAGTAAGTTTTTGGCTGCTTGGATTTTTACCGGCGTCGCCTTACTGCTCACTTTCCCAATTATAATTACAGTCTGGTATTTAGGGTCTCCGGATAATGGGATCATTTTTGCCAGTTATCTGGGAAGTTTTTTAATGGCAGGAGCTTATCTAGCAATCACTTGCGCCACCTCAGCACTAACCCGAAATCAAGTGATCAGTTTTATTTTGAGTGTGGTTATTTGTTTTATACTGGTGTTACTGGGCTGGGGGATTTTTACCGAGATTTTGGTGAAAGCACTTCCGATCTGGTTGGTTGATATTATTTCTTCATTCAGTTTTTCAACCCACTTTGCATCCATCCGCAGGGGCATTATCGATAGCCGCGATATCATTTTTTTCCTATCGATTATTGGTGGTGGCCTAGTGGTTAACTCCGCGATTTTGAGTTATAAGAAGGGAACATAATTTTCTGTCACCAATATCTTTAAATAGCATTATAAATAACCATTTCAAATACAGTTAACGATGACAAAGAACAAACAAGGACAGCGAGGTTTCGGATCGATCACAATCAATATTGTGCTTGTTTTTATTATCATTATTGCCGTCAATGTCATTGCCGCCGGATGGCACTTTCGTATCGATATTACGGAAAACAGTTTGTATACCCTGTCTGACGCGAGTCAAAAAATTATTGGCAAGATAAAAAAACCAATCACATTAAAGTATTATTTTACCGGGAGTGCTGAATCACTGCCGTTAAATTATAAAATCTATGGTAAAAAAATCGAAGAGCTACTGAGAGAATATGAGAGTGAAAATAACCAAATGATTACCTTGGAAATCTATGATCCCAGACCGGATTCAGACGAAGAAGAATGGGCTAAAAAATATGGTCTGAAAACCATAGCTTTGAACTATGGTGAGAGTCTTATCATGGGATTGGTAGGAATCCGCGAGGATCACGAAGTGAATATTCCCTTGTTTGATCCCAGGCGAGAGCAATTCTTAGAATATGATGTGACCCAATTGATTATGGGAATTGCCAAAAAGAAAGATAAAATCATTGGCCTTTTAAGTGGGTTACCGGTCATGGGAAGCCAGCCCAATCAAGTGCAGATGATCCAGGGGCAGCGGGGTACACCGAAATGGATCGTCATTGACGAAATGGAAAAGTCTTACAAGGTTGAATCCATTGAGACTTCGGTTCGGGAAATCCCGGATCATGTGAATATCCTGCTGGTCATCCATCCCAAAAAATTAGCGGATTCAACGGAATATGCCATTGAACAATTCGTCCTCAGAGGCGGGCAACTCGTAATCCTTGTTGACCCGAACTCCAATGCGGATCAAACAGCAGCTATGGCTGCCAGAATGGGGCAAATGGTTGCCGCATCAAGTGATTTACCCAAATTGTTTAAACACTGGGGTGTCGAATATGATTCCAAGAAAATACTAGGAGATCCAACCCATGCGACCCGCGTAAATACGCGTGATGCTGGTATTATGCCTTTTGCCCTATGGCATAGTTTGGATGCTTCGTCGTTTAATCAGGATATGATAGCGACCAAAGAGTTGGAAAAAATGCTGATGATCTACCCCGGTGGATTTACTATGAAGGAAGACAGTAAATTGAAACTAAACTCTTTGATTCATAGTTCCGCCAAATCAGGACTGGTTGATGGATTTATGATCCGATTTACCGGACCGTTAGAACTTAATAAATCGGTGAAGCCGGAAGGCCGTTACCATATGGCGGGAATTCTAACCGGTGAGTTAACCTCGGCATACAGCAAGCGGCCTGATCCGCCTAAGGATGGTAAAAAAGATAAGCAAGATGGCGGTGACGAGGCACCAAAATCATTCAAATCTCATCTCAGTGCCAGCAAAGGAAAAGTGAGTATACTGCTCATAGCAGATACTGACTTTATCGATGATCGTTATAGTGTGGAACGATTACCGTTATTTGGCGTTGTGCCGACCAATGACAATCTGAATTTTTTCGTCAACATGGTTGAGTTTTTAGATGGTGCGGAAGAGCTGATGCGGATTCGTTCCAGAGGACGATTCAGTCGCCCCTTTACAAAATTTGTTGAGTTGCAACAGATTGCGCAAGCGAAGTATCAGGCCGAAGAAAAGAAACTTTCGGAGCAGCTGAAAGAAGTTCAGGCAAAGCTGAATCGACTAAATGTTGAGAGAGGCACCAATAAGATAGTGCTATCTAAGGAACAGATTGAAAAAATCAAGCAGTTTCGAAAGGCTGAAAAAGAGAACCAGACAGAGCTTAGAAAAATCAGAAAATTGCTGAGGCAGGATATCGAAAATGAACAAACGTTTTTGACACTCTTGAATTTGTTTGTTGTTCCAATCCTCTTGGCAGTATTCGGAATCATGCTGTATTTCCGACGATTTAGAAAAGCCGAAAATCTGTAATTCAAATTATCGTTCATGTATTTAGCGAGGCGGGTATCATTTGGTTTATGCCTGTGCTCGCCAGAATCATTTTTGTAAATCATTCGATCTTGGAAAAATGGCTAAACGAAATCTAATCATTATTGCCCTTGTTTTGGTGGCAGTGGCTGCCATTAGCCACTATAGTTCAAAACGAAGTATCAAAAACTCAGACGACAAAATTGGGAAACCGATTGTCGACTCTGCCCTGTTTGAAAATATTGATGGCATTGTCCTGACGCAAGCCGAGCACACCACAGAGCTTGAAAAAAAAGGTGATCAATGGCAGGTGAAAATCAAAGGTGGTTTTCCGACCGATATGGAAAAATTGCTGAAGCTTTTGGAAAAAGTCAGTAGTTACACTATTTCTTCACTGGTAACCAAAGATGCCGATCGTATGGGTGATTTCGAGACATACTACAAAGGCGAGGAGAATGCTACGACTGAAAACTCCGGATACCAGCTGACACTTAAACAAGGTTCGGAAACGGTGTTCAAAGTGGTTATTGGTAAGGTTCGGACTTCTAGTTCTCAAAACTTAGGTTCAGGAGGAACATATATTCGGTTGGGTGACCCAAAAGTGGTTTATTTGATCAAAGAAACATTGGTGTTTGAGTCAAATCCGCAAACCTGGCTACAATCAAAACTCTTCAGTGTTGAAAAGGATCATGTTAAATCCGTCAGCTTCAACATTAAGGACAAGACGTTTTCCTTTGAACGGGAAGATAAAGATAAAAAATTCAAGCTGAACGACCTCAAAAAGTCCGAGACATTGGATAGCAAACCGCTCTCTGGCGTGATCAACGATCTTAACGATTTTGCCATCGAAGATATTAAAGCTCATTCGGATCAATTTGTTAAAGGACTAAAAAAGGCCTCTGTCGCGACAATTGATTTATTTGACGGAAAAAAAATCAAATTCGAGGTGCTTTATTCTGTGAAAAAGACCGGTAAAGACGAAGTGAAAAGCTATTTCGTTAAATTTCATCCGGAAACTGAATCGTTCGACAAAGGCGTTGTTGAGTTAAATCAGAAGTGGCTGTTTACCGTAGAAGGGTGGAAAATAAAGAAGTGGTTTAAAGCCAGAGAAGAGTATTTAAAAGACAAATAATCGATTGAGGAAATATTGATAAAAAGGAGGGGAGATCCCCTCCTTTTTATACACCTTCCCGATAATTTTCCAATTGACTGATCCTAATCGCTTACCTTCAAACCTGCCGGTATGGCTCTGCCAATCAAGTCAGGATTTCAAATAGTATAAGATATACTTATTTGTTAACAAATGTCAGCCAATATGTTATTTCAAAAGAGCAAGTAGCTTATTGACGGATGATTGGAGCCCACGTTTTTTCTATGCTGACTGAAATGCCATTAGTCCATAGTCCGTTCGCCTTATACCATTTCTTAAACATTTGTTCGCGATAAATGAACCAACGGAGAGATCAATAAGCAGTTTATAAACAAGCAATCAGTTCTAAAGCCATACAAAAGACAGAATTATTCACTCGTTAAATTAGACCCAGATATGAGAAATCAAACTGACGACAATAAGGGCCAGGAATTTCTTGACTATTATGC
Source organism: uncultured Pseudomonadota bacterium (assembly GCA_964549175.1). Lineage (GTDB taxonomy): Bacteria > SAR324 > SAR324 > XYD2-FULL-50-16 > XYD2-FULL-50-16 > CAZJUM01. The sequence goes on from CAZJUM010000034.1 coordinate 14,786, forward strand.
GGAAAGGCTTGTTTCATTCATTCAAAGTGATGAGGAAATGATTCATTTGGAACCGATGAATTCTTTTTATAGAAGACTTATTCATAACCTTGCCATCCGATTCAAGCTTAAGACACATTCGGAAGGAGAAAATCGGGAGCGTCATATAGTGATTACAAAAGCGGGGGATAGCAGCATTCCCAAAGATTTAAACCTCAGAACACCAGTCTGGGATTGGGGTGATCGTGAGTTTTTGGTGAACTCGTTGGAAGAGGAAGTTGAGATCGTGCTGAATCGGGACGGCAGTTTTGGGTTAAAAAAATTTGATAAAAAAGCGAAGCTGTTGGATGCTCAAAAAATTACCACAGGTTCGTTTAAGATTAAAAACAATAAAATTATCACAATTCATGATCTTGATTGGTAAATCGTATCCCGCTATTGTATTCTAATCCATATCACTTTTTCAATTAGAAAACTCTGTCAAAGGAAAAATACGAGAAATTCACCTATGGTTGTTCCAACCTGTTGAAAAGTAATTTTTTAAGTTTCAGAATAGTCAGTTCCTTCTGTTAACCCTTGGTTAAAAATAATTTGAACATTATTAATATACTGAAATAATAAAACAAGAATAACGAGCCATCTGAAATAGCCAGTATTATCATACCCTTGAAAAAAGGCCTTTATAGTGAGTGATTTAGCAATTATTTAAAAGTTTTGCACAGGTTTTCAACAGTTTTTCACAGCCCGAAACTCGGCAACATTTTCCCCACCGAAAGTCAAAAGAAGTGAATTAAAATTGCTCCACGACCACCCAAAAAGCTTGGAGCCGGTTGAAAGCTCTTCAGAGCGCCTTCGTGATGTTTTTGCTCTAAGAAACTCCGCACCGTATTCGGTAGTATTCCCCCTGTTTGAGATGAGTTAAGCCCTTTATCTGTTATTACCAAAGCGGTTTGATAATTATTGACGAGAGCTTTACGGAAAACCTGTCGGATATTTTCAATGGCACTTTCTCGGGTTTCACCATGAAGATCGATGCTTATATCCGGCTGAAATTCGGGTGTTAGCTTGATTCTTCGCTTAGATTGGCGACTCTGAGTGCTTTGGGGTGATCGACCTTTATATTTGTCTTTGGGGGAAAAATTGCTGTAATCAAACGGTTGGGACTGATACTCGTTATGCACCAAAGGTGGGTTAGATTTAATTCTTGGCGGTTTCTCTAACTCCTCTGAGCGACCCCAATTCAAAGGGGGTTACCTCTTCCTGATTCATCAGATCAATAAAATCCGCATCATCTTCAATGAGTGGTTTTTCCTTAGCTGAATGGTTTTTTGTTTTTTTCACGGTTTTTTGTTGTTTTGACAGTTAAAACCATCTAAATTTGGATTAGGACAGAGTATATATTGTGGCATAAAATGTCACCCGCATTTTTGGGTGAAATGTGGAAAATCGGATAATATCACGAAATCTTAACCGATCCTTCTGAAGGGTCTAAAGCTATGAATATCGCAATAATTGGTTATGGCCAAATGGGGCAGTTGATTGAAAAATGTGCTCAGAACCGAAACATTGAAGTAAAATCGATTATCGATCCCTTTCATCCCTCCGCAACTTATAAGACGTTTTCTGATGAGGCAATGGCAGGTGTTGATGTATGTATTTGTTTTACTCAACCGGATGTGGCGATTCAAAACATTGAGGAAGCCAGCAAATGGAAGAAGCATATTGTAATTGGGACCACCGGCTGGCTGGAGCAAATAGATTACGTGAAAGGATTGATCAAAAGCAATGATATCGGTTTGGTGTATTCATCCAATTTTTCTGTCGGTGTGAATATCTTTTTTAAACTGATTCAAGAAGCGGCAAAGGTGATTAATCAGTTTGATCTATATGATATTATGGGATTTGAAACCCATCACCGATTAAAACGTGACTCACCATCTGGTACGGCAAATACAATCGGGAAGATTCTACTCGATCATATTGATCGAAAAAAGAAGTTGGTTGGGGATAAACTGGACCGTAAGATTGAACCGGATGAATTACATATGGCGTCAATGCGTGGCGGACATATTCCGGGAACCCATATGGTATTGTTTGATTCCGAAGCCGATACCATTGAACTGAAACATACGGTGCGCAACCGCATAGGATTCGCGGTCGGTGCTATTCTGGCATCGGAGTGGATCTTGAAGAAGAAAGGAACATTTACTGAAGCCGATATGATGAAACAAATACTTGGCTAGTGATGGTGTCCTATGTTGAATTGAGATTAGTATCCCCATCGTTCGTAGTACTCCCAACTTACGATAGAATTTAGCTCTTTAAGCTCATCGTTTTTAGCTTTAAGAATATGTTGCATCACATCAAAAACATATAACATGCCTAAGAACTCACCATCCTTTTCAACCAATAACCGACGCACCCGATTCCCCAAATAAAGATCAAACAAATTGTAAACCGACGCATCATAATTGGCTTTGTGAAGTGTTGTGTGCATGACTTCGCGCATTTTGGTAGTCTTGATATCAACATCAGACTTGACAATATCTCGTGTCAGATGGCGTTCTGTCCAACGTCCGATAATCTTCCCCTCTTCCTTAACATAACATCCTCCAACATCAGCTTCGGTCATTAATTCTATGGTTTCTATAATCGTATTTTCAGGTGACACAAATAAAATCTTTCGATTAATTTCTTTAACCAGATCTTCTGCTGTTTTCATGATGATCTCCGCATAAAGGTGATGGTTGGGATGGTAAAATACGAAATTGAAGCTACTATGGCACGATTATTTTAAAAAGCAACGACAATTCCGCTTATTGGAATAATTTGCAATATCCTGCTCGGATGCGGAAGAACCGAATTACGTTTCTTTTTAAAAATTCTAAAAACTTCCCCTTTTCACTGATTGAGTACTTTTCTACCATATTGGGTCAATTTGGTCTGAAGTTTACGTCAAATTGACCAACTTTGATTTTTGGCTATCCGAAAATACGACCGACTTTCCTATATGAATACTATTTTATAAAGTCTTTGATCAATGCTTTTTATTGGTTCCTTTCGGTAAGAATTCCTTACTAACTACTCCTGCCGTTTATATAATATCTTTTGAAATTCTGTAAAAAGGTCGTTTTTTTGCTGGTAAACATAAGATCAATACTATTAATTATCATTATTTCAAATGCTACATTGAAGCCGTTTATTGTTTATTGGTATCTATTCAGAACTTATTAAAAAAGTGCAAAAAAGTTCATTTTTTACTTGACAAGGTTTTTGACGGATTTTTGTTAATCCGCCTACATGAGACAGTCTACAGAGATTGGGTACGGTAACGGACGATAAAAAGCCTTTATAGGGTTTTTTGTTTTTCGCGAACCCCTGACCGCCGCTGAAAAATAAAAATAAATTCTAAG
>CAZJUM010000035.1:0-18021 GCA_964549175.1 uncultured Pseudomonadota bacterium
TTTACCATGCGAGTGAATACATTGGTGAAGTCGCGCGGTTAATGTACCGGAATAAACACAAACGGGAGGAATGGTTAGAGAATAGCCTTCATAAACTGAAGCATGAGGACGGAGCTCAGCACGAGTTATTGAAAGAAATGAAAATACTAAAGAAGAAAAAATTCAGCCATTCCAATTTATCGAAACTGAATAGATCCATTACATATTTTAATAATCATCTTTCCATGATGAATCACCGTCGATCTCAAAAATCGAACTACCCTGTTGGGTCCGGTGTAACGGAAGCTGCATGCAAGACTATAGTTAAGCAGAGGCTGAGTTCATCCGGGATGAAACGGAAAAAACAAGGAGCTGAAACAGTCCTTTGTTTAAGAGCATTAAATTACAGCGGCGATAGATGACGACAAGCTTGGCAGAAAATAGCACGATACGAAGTGAAATAACATCACATTACAACTACACCCGTAACTTATAGTGTTTTTCAAAATACATATTGTGTTTAAAAAAGTTACCTGATATTTTTTGGGCATAACGTTTTATGGTAGAAATTTTTGGTGTTCTCCTTGAGGACTCTATTAACTTTATAATTGAGAGCAGTTATGAAAATCCAACGATATATATTTCCGTTTTTATTGGTCGGCCTGCTGATAGTCCAGGCATGTAGTTTGACTGAATCAGAACCGAAACCGGTGGCTGTTGAGGATTTCTTGACACTTGCCGATGTAACAGGAAGAACCTCCTATAAAGAAGATTCTCCTGAGATACGCGTTATTAATATTAAAGAGAAAGCATTTATCAAGAAAAATGATATAAGGCTTTCCCGCCAAAAGGCATTGGAAAAAGCTTCGGTCAAAGCAGTGGAAACCATGGTGCGGGAACTATTAAATGCTGAAGTGTATAATCGACGATTCGAGGAAATTGGAACTTATTTTTCCAAAAATATCGATAAATACATTGAGGCTAAAGAAGTTAATGGGGAAAAAAGAGTTTTTAGTGATGCGTTTTACGGCATCTCCGCCTCATTTAAGATCAATCGACAAAAAGTATTGGTAGGCCTTCAAAAAGATCTTGGATTTATCGATAAAAGTGCCAGCAGCTTGATAACAATAATTACCAGTAAAAAAGACATAGACTTATCCGCTACCGGTTTCAAGTTTTCGGATATTGAGGATGCTCTGATGAATCAAATTCAAACTGATTTGAATCAGCGTGGATTGACCGCGATGGATTTTCGAAATGCTGTTACTTCATTAAAAGGCGATAAGAAAAATTACGAAAAATACGCAAAGCTATCAAAGGCTCAATTCATGGCTATGGTATCCGGGAGTAAGGCAGCAGACGCGCATCTGGATAACCAGATTCAAAATGCCGAAGAGTTTTACTCAGCTGGACTAACTTTACTGAAGCAACTTGCCAAAGTAGTGGTTGAGGTTAATATTCTTGCTGTCAGCAAAACTGATTCCACGATGACAATGAATTTAGGGGTGACTGCTAAAAATATCTCAACCAGCAAAGGCGGGGCATTTGCTAATGAAATCTTACAGGCAGCCAGACGCGCCGGTCCAAATACCGATGCCGCGGCTATGCTGACCGGGTTAATAAAAGATTGTTACGAGGAAATGGAAGATAGTTTTATCCCACAAGTTATTAAGGAAATGTCAACAATTGATGTGAGGGGGAATAAGCTGATTGAATATGAACTGGTTTTTCAAGGATTTAAGGGAGGAACTCCGCGCACGATTAAAAAATCGATCGAACGAGCTGCCGATGACAATTTCAGATTTGTCAGCTATGACAACACACTAAGTAGAGTCAAACCTCCTTTGAATATTGTGAAAGTTAGGTTCTCTGGTAGTTCGGATGCCTTGGCAGAAAAAATTATGGACATTATGGACGGATTGAACTTGCGATTTGATGAACCGATAACGGCACCGGATTTGACCGATATTGTGTTTGTAAAAGCTGAACCCGCTGAAGAATAAGGACCATGCGGAAGTCATTGCTCTGAATTTTAATCAAGACAATTGACGTCAAAAAAAACATTTAAAGGACATAAAAATGATACAGAAAAATCTAATCAAATTGGTTTTCTTGCTTGCCGGGATGGCGTTTTTTATTGTTGGGTGTGGTGCTAGTATTGAAAAAGCCCGAAGCCTCAATCGTGAGGGCAAGCGCGCGGAAGCTATTGGCATGGCGAAAGATTTGTTACAAGATGATAACCCCAAGGTGCAGGTTAAAGCCGCGGATTTGTTGGGTGATATTGGTGGTAATCAAGCCGGTGAGATATTAATTGAAGCGTTAGATGATCCTCCTCCGGTTCAAGAAGCGGCAATTCGAAATCTAGGTAAGATGAGACACGAGCCGGCGGCCAAAAAACTGGTTTCACTGGTTCCTGATGTTCAAGGCGAAACCTTCGAGGAATTGGCCAAAGCAATTCAAAAAATTGGTGTGGCAGCTACAGATTTACTGGTAGAAAAATTCTCAACGCAAACTGGTACACTAAAGAATCAATTCAAGAAAATGATTTTAGCTGTTGGACCTACTGTTGCGGAAAGTATTGCGAAGAATCTCGCTGGGAAGTCTTATTTTGAGAATAAAGGAAACTTCGACATTTTGGTTGCTTTCAAAAATCCCAAAGTGGCAGGATTTTTGTTGGAACAGATTGGTAATGTTGAAGTAGCTCCAATGATTGTTGAAAGTTTGACAAAGTTAGGGTCAATGTCTGTCAATCCTACCATTGACTCTTTACAAAAACTTGTAGGTAGATCCGGAGATACGGAAATAAAAGAACGTTTGATTGAAGTTTTGGGCAATCTTCAAGACCAAAGAGCTGTACCATTATTGGAGAAGTTAACCCTCGATGATGATGACCGAGTGAGAAACAAAGCGACTTCTGCTTTGCGAAAAATCAGAGGATTTTGATTGTAATATTCCGTGTGACTTGGATTCCGAACCCATCTATTATGCTTATTAAATAGTGGATGGGTTTTTTATTTGCTTGTCATTTTTAAGAGTTTTGAAATTACCTCTGAGCTAATGCATCCCAATTGATTAGATTTACAGGGAAAGATATTATTCGCGACAAGCACATTTTTTAGTTCTAACCCGGCACATTTTATTGTAAACTTTCATCATATTCCTTAATTTTAATGAAATTATTTAATATCAGACAGTTACCTTAAGAGAAGCAATTGACAATCAAGAATAATCAGCTCAATAGAGGGGAAACACCCATGAGATATTATACATTTGTAATGATCAGGCGTTTGGTTGGGATATCCCTGTTTTGTGTCTTTATGCTGAGCTGTGCGGCAAAACCGCTTTCTCAGTTTGAAGTGCGACATCCGGCGCGATTGACTATCAATAAAAATATTAAAAAAGTGTTTATTGATCCATCCAAAATTCGCATAAGCAACGACATGTTAGGGATCAAAAATTTAGTGATTAAAAAACTGCAGGAAAGACTGAACCAATTTGGACGATTTAAAGTCGTCGTCGGTCCTGTCCATTTAGCCAATCCGGAAAAAGATATTGTGGGACTGATTCAGGGGGACATAATTAGCGGAGAACAGGTCGAAGATGCGCAATTCACCGAAGTAGCAACATGTAAAGGCGGTGTGACAGGATTTGCGAGTGGTATTACAGCAGCCGGTACTTCAGCGCAAGGGATAACGGTCAGTCGCAGAGGTTTGCTTTGTATATCTTCTGATTCAAAGGCGGAAGCTGTTGGTAGCCTCTTTGCTATGGCAGGATTAGATTTAACCTCCGGACCAGTGGATGAGGTGGTTCGGGTATATAAAGTGAAAAATATAGCCATTTTTGCTCAGTTGAATTTAAGCCTGACTGAAATTGGGAAAAAAAGGGAAATGGTCGCAATTCGATCAGATTCAGCGAGTTTTGGGCGCCAGGTAGTTAAATCTGCCAGAAATGTTCACGAGACGTATCTCACAGCATCTGAAGCGTTACCATTGTTGATTAGTCCAATCACTCCGCTATTTGTCCGCCGCTATGCGGTAGTTGATGCGACCAACCGTGGGACTTGGCGGGGAAAGTGGATTGAATATTTAACTCCAACCGCCTCCAGTATTCCCCCTGAAGAGCGTTCACAGGTCATTGGTAATTTGGTGACAGAATCATTAAAGCCGTTTATTCGAACTATTTCTCCGTATAGAGTGAAGGCGTATATACAAATCGCCGAATCAGGCAATCAGGATGTTGTCGAATTGATTAAAAAAGGAGAATGGCAAAAAGCACGAGTTGAATTGGCAAAAATATCTCCACGCGAACCCGCCGATGAGTACAATTATGGATTGACTTTTGAGGGAGGGGCGGAATCGGCGGATGATTTTAGAGAGGCAAAAAAATATTACCTGTCGGCATTAAACATGGAACCATCAAATATCATGTACGCACAGGGAGTCGGACGAATGGAAAGACGATTGAAGGAGGCGAAAAAAATTCAGGAGCAAACTAAGCTTTAATTCGTTGTGCTTAACGATTTTCGAATAAAGTAAGATTACATTCAAAATAGAGGTTTTAATGCGTATAAACCGTAAACCAAAACGACTGCGGTTAACTGGGCTGGTGATCGGTATTTTTGTTTTATTGGTAAGCGGTTGTGTTCCAAAAACCAAAATACTGGTACAAGTTCCGGCTGAGATATCCACTAAAGGAATTAAGAAGGTGGCAATAGGCTCTTTTGAAATTGCGATGCTGGATCAAGCTATCCAAGTGGAAAGAAATGGAGTCTGGCATACGAAAAAGGTCGAGCTTACACCAGAGCAAAAAGATCAAGTTTCAAAGCAGATTAGAGCTAAAGTCGTTAATGTTTTGGGTGCGACACCTTACTTTTCATTGGTATATACCGATGAATTTGCCGAATTGGAAAATGATACACAACTGCAGAAAATGATTTCGGCCGAAGGCTATAAGTCGAAGCAGGTTGATGCCGTCATCAACGGTAAGATCTGGATACAAATGAATAAAATTGACGGATCTGATGTCGCTAAAGCGGACATGAAGTATGTTCAAGACGGAAGTGATGATGGTCTGGAGCTTTCGGTGCAAAAAGTACTTTGGTGGCCATACAAAAGTATGAGGGGTAATTTAACAATGGAAGTCAAATTAACGCGATTGATTCCGACGGAAGTTGTAGCGATCAAAGTTGATACCAGGACATTCTCTCATCGTGTAGGTGGCGCACCAGGTGGTCTCCTGGGCTCCGTGAAGTCGGCAATGACAAGTTTTACGAACTCAGTGAAAAATCAACAATCAAAAATTGAGAACTCGGATGCTGTATTTCCGTCGTTTGGGCAGTTAATTTCCGATCTATCGACATCGATTGCGACTGGCTTTGTACGAAGAATTGCTGTGACTGAAAAATGGATGGGATACCCCATTGCAACGAACGGTGATGTCCGAGGAAAATTACTGGTTGAGGCGGGTGCGTATGAAATGGCTATTGATCATCTGCAGCAAGTTACTTCAGGAGACAATAATCCGGATGATTTATATAATTTGGGATTAGCTTTTGAAGCTATCGCAGAGTATGGACTGGCTAAAACAATGTATTCGGATGCCTGGGAAAGAGATAAGGAAAATTTAATGTACGCCCAAGGATTGGGGAGGATTGAGAAATTGTTAAGGGAAAACGCCCAAATAAGGCGCCAACTATCTGAAAAAAATCAATAAATACCCTGCTACAAAATAATTTTGGAAAGGAAAATATGAAGCGATTAAACTATCATATCCTTCTTTCGCTGGTAACACTATCGCTTGTCGCGTGCTCACAAACAAAAGTGTCATTTCACGTCACCCGCTCCTCACAGTTACCAGTGGAAAATATTAAATATGTTGCTATTGGTGAGTTTATTGATGAACTGAGTCAAAAAATACCACTACCTGAAGGTGTTTCGAGTAAAGGAGCAATAGGAAGAGGCATCCGCTCATTCAAATCCAACCATGAAATTGCCGACTTTGTAAGAGCATTTGTGATTTCGGAAATCTCTCAAGGTGGTGAATATCGAGTAATGAACTCGTCCGGTGGTGAGGGTAGTTATTCGGGGGCAATTCCTGACGCGACTCAGGTTGGTGTGATTAATGCGAGAGTGAAGTATTATGAATACACCAAAGAAGGCAATGACAAACGCTTTTTCGTTTTGCTGATTACCAACGATGGTGAAATTCGGAAATTAGATCTACTTAAGCAGATGACGGTTGTTGGTGCAAAAATACTGGTTGTTAGCAGTGCGGAGCGTTCCGGCAAAGGATTCAAGATTGCGATACCATATGTCGAACGTGTTGCCGCCATTGAAGTTGAATTCGATTTTGTCAGAAAAAGCAATGGCCAAAAAATAGTTCCTACACAAACATTCAGAGCCTATTATACAAAAAAATGGGGAGGCGAAGAAAACGCGTCCGTTTTGGCAAATGAGGTCAAAAAAGCCATTTTGGATGAATCGGGTTTTGAGGAGAAAACCCTTGCGGAGATTGTGGATACAGCCTCAAAAGTCGCTCTGTTAATGCGAGATGAGGAAGAATATATTGCTCGGGGATATTACTTAAAACAAAATTCGGAGGTTCCTTTTCTTCCGCTAGATTTACGACAGTTGTTGGGAAAAAAGGTAGCTCGTTCCTTTGTTAAAAAAGTAAGTCGCTATCATGAAGAAACGCTATTGGAAGTCGCTTCCGGAGATGCCGTAGCTATTACCTTAATCCGGGGTAACGCTTATGATAAAGCAATCGGACATTTGGAGAGTCTACCTAAGCCATTGAGTGTAGCAGATACTTTTAATTTAGCTTTAGCATATGAATCAATGGGAGAGTATGCTCAAGCTTTGAGATATTATGAAGACGGATATAGTAAATCCAAAGATGAGAGGTTCAAAAAAGGAATCGATCGAGTGAAACGCCAGTGACCGATGACCAGCCGGCAAAAATCCTGACCGGCTGGCTTTTCTTTCCCTTTGGTTGCTATGAATCCGGCACCCAGTTAATCCCGCCTTATTCCAAGAATTGGACGATCAATGGAAATGCTATTGTAATGAGAAAGTGCATCATGATTTTTGGGGTTTTATTTTGGGAGAGTCCTATAGGTGTTTTATCCTGCTCTGGTAGGAACTTTTTGAAAGGACGCGAAACGGGTTGACGCAGACCCGCAAAATATCACATTTTCACCCGACAATTTGGAGGGGGCTGATTTGACAGCTATATTTTGACGGATGCCGGTTAGATCCGATGGACAGCTATAAAGGTGAGTCAGTAAGGGGTGTGTATCCGATAACATGTATGGGCCAAACCTGAGATATTTTTAGTGAAATTTGATGTGACGGGAGGAAAGAAAAGAATAACCCTTTTGATTTTAGCGGCAGGCGTTGGTAGCCGATATGGTGGGCTAAAACAATTGGAAAAAATAGGCCCCAATGGCGAATGCATTATGGACTATTCGATATATGATGCCATTAGAGCCGGATTTACCAAAATCTTGCTAGTCATTAATCAAGATTTTGAGGATGTCTTTATTGAACAAATTGTGAACAAGTGGAGGCATTCCGTTGATATCAATTATATTTTTCAAGAGCACGATCATCTGTCGAAAAGATCACAGCTCTATCCTCCGCGTAAAAAACCATGGGGAACGGGTCATGCGATTTTAGTCGCGAAAGATAAGATCAAAGAACCATTTGTAGTTATTAATGCGGATGATTTCTATGGACAGCAGGCATTTGAATTAATTGCTCATGAATTATCAAAAGATAGCGATTCTTCAAATGAATACTGCCTGGTGGCCTACCAATTGAAAAATACTCTATCGGAATACGGATTTGTTTCAAGAGGGCTTTGTACTTTGGAAAATAATCGTCTGACATCGATTAAGGAATACACCGAAATTAGCTTGAAACAGGGACAAATAATTTACTCCCAAAATGGTGAAGACCATGTTTTGTCCGGAAGTTCTCTGGTATCTATGAATTTTTGGGGATTTACACCATATGTTTTTGAATTTCTGGAAACGTCATTTTCACAATTTATCGCAGAACACGCAAACCACCCGATCGCTGAGTTTTTTATCGCATACCCAATAGATGCGGGAATAAAAAATAAGACAATTGAGATTAAGGTGATCACAACCAATGAAAAGTGGATGGGAGTGACTTATCAGAATGATCGGGAGTTTGTAAAAAACCGATTGAGGCAAATGATTTCTCTGCGTCAATATCCAAGTCAGCTGATTGGCACTTCAGGGTAAAATCACCCATGACATGTATTGTTGAAGCTTGCTCAGAAAAATTAAAAACCATTGTACAACAAAAAATAATGAGTTTACGCTAAAAAGTTAATTTGGATACGCTAATATTCTAAGGAGAAATTAAGGAAATGAACTTGTCTGACTATTTAAATGAATCCGGAATTGTTCCGGATATCGCGGGTGAGAGTAAAGAAGCAATCCTAACCAATTTAGTGGAAGCATTGGCTCAGTTCATCCCCATCAATAAAAATAATATTGTAAGGTTGCTGGAAGAACGGGAGCAACTAAGTACAACCGGCATTGGATTTGAAGTCGCTATTCCTCATTGTAAAACGGCTGAGGTTAGTGAATTGCAGATTGTTGTGGCCAGATCGAAAACTGGCGTTGAGTTTGAAGCTTTAGATGGCAAACCCGTCAAGTTGTTTTTCCTCTTGATTGCTCCGGAAAAATCCGGTTCGGAACATTTGAAGGCATTGGCGAAAATAGCCCGATTAGCCAAAGATCAGGATATTCGAAAAACGCTATTTAAATTAGATACTCCAAAGAAAATTTTTGATTACATCGTAGAAATGGAATCAACACTTGGTTAGGTCTGAAAGCACCTATATAGTGAAGTGATTACGGGACTTAATTTGGCGATGCTTTTATATTTGCTGTCACAATCGGAGAACCGAGAGTTTCGTGAGATACTGAAGGAGCGAAAAAGTCGGACAGGAGGCGATTGTGATAACGGGTGAGTTTCTGCCATAAAGTGTTTTAAAGGCCAACTAACTCTCAAACGGTCCATGAATACTGCCAATTCCACTGCCCAAAGTTTGTATTTCTTGAGGCGAGTTTTTGCCAGACTGTTGGATTTTCTTTCTGTGGAGTTGTTTTCCTCTGTTTTAACTCAGATTTTTCCTCATGCCAGCGTTCATGTGCTTGTTCTTTATTCTTTGTATAATATATTGGCTGCTACCACTAAGGGTAAAACCATCGGACGCTATGCGTGTTCGTTGAAGATTAACAGCACCAGAGAATATCGACCCAGCGCCATCCTTTTATTATTACGCGAACTGTTTTTTTTAGTTTTATTCCCTTTAATTGTGTTTAGTTTGCTGAGTTCCCCCCAAATTTTGCTGCATGATCGGATTTGTCATACTCAAGTGATGAAAGAAGATGGCTAGAAACTCAATAATCAGATGCCCGATTCATGGATCTATTTCCACTTCTCAACGTGAGTTTAATCTGATTGACTCTCCCTTTTTCCAACGCTTACGGCATATTTCACAACTTGGATTTTCTTCGTATGTTTTTCCCGGGGCAGTTCATACACGGTTTTCTCATTCCATCGGCACCATGCATTTAGCCGGAAGAGTTTATGATCAGCTGTTGAAGGGGCGATTTCATCATCTTCAAGATCATTACACAGGCGATCAGCTTGAGTATTTTAGGATGATTCTGCGGTTTTCGGCTTTGTTACATGACCTCGGACACCCTCCTTTTTCCCATGCTGCTGAAAAATTATTGCCACCATTAAGCGCATTAAAACGTCCTGATTTTCTGAAAGAGAAAAAGAGTCGACAATCGACCCATGAAGACTTTTCCCATGCTATTATCGCGTCTATGGCGGGAAAACTCGATGTGCTTTCTCATGAGGAAGCTTATGATATTATAGCCATACTTTCCAAAGAAATAAAACCGTCATCACGAATGAACTCAAAGAGCGGTGACCCCAAGATTTTCCCTTTGCTATGTCAGCTGATTAATGGAGAGATTGATGTTGATCGTATGGATTATTTGCTGAGAGATTCTTACTTTGCGGGTGTGCCTTACGGGAAGTTTGATATCGAACGCTTAATCGGGTCATTGTCTTGTTGCTTGGAAGAGTCTTCTGGTCAATTTTTGCTCGCGATTGACGGGGAAGGGGTGCCTTCCTATGAAATTTTTTTACTGGCCCGGGTTCACATGTTTTCTCAGATTTATTTTCATAAATCACTGGGTGCGTATATCTATTATTTGAAACAGGCGATCGCGAAAAGCGAAATTCCATTTCATATTGATGGATCTCTGCAAAAATATCTCTACTTAACCGAGTCCCGGGCGATTGAAGAGATCAGAAAAGCCAGACATAAAAAATGGTCCGGAAAAATTCATGAACGAATTCCCGCAAAAAATTTAATCCGCGTTGTTAATCGTGAGAAAGAAAAATCAGAACAAATTGAGGAAATACGCCGGATTCTCAAAAAGGAAGGGATTCAAATAATCAATTCCTATTCATCAAATCAATACTCGTCACAAATCAAAGGAAGTGCCGTAGGACATGATACTATTCTGGTTATCGAAGAAGAGTTTGGTCGAAAATCTATCGTTCCCGTTGCACAGCGTTCCGCATTACTTGATCAAAAGAAAAAATTGATCGAAATTGATCAACTGTATGTTTTAAGAGAAGACTATGAACATGCGGTTTCCATTATTCAAGGGACTAGCACTTAAGTAGTTGAATGGTTCAAAAAAATATTAGAGCAAAATTTTGGGCCATTTCGACTGCGCTATCTTGGGTTGCCGGATCGCACTCAAAAAAGTGTTTGGGGTGGATTGGAACCAGTAATGGGACCGCTATTTAATCTGCCTTTAATATTGAGTAAGGCTACTCACTATCGCTTTCCTTCAATTCGTAGAATCATCCCCTTCTGGGTTTTTGGTTATATTTTGCTTAATCTCATCTAACATTTCCCGAGCAATTGCCCTATCCTCAACACTTCCGCTGGAAGTAGACTCTTCGATGGCCAACAAACGAAGTAATGAATTCCGTGCGGCATAGGGCTTACCGGATTTGAGCAAAAATCTCGCTTTTAATATCAAAGAAGTGCTGAAGTGAGGATCTATCCGCAATGCTTGGTCAATTATCTGAAAACTTTTAATTCGGTCGCCACCAAATAGTCTCGGGACATAGTAATACCAACCGGCCAAACCAAGATAGGCACCTATTTCCTTTGGATTTAAATCAATTGCCCGATTCAGTTCAGCCTTGATCACATCTTTTTGATACAATGTGTTCATCACACCTTTTTCCAGTGCCGCTGAACCAAGTGATAAACCATACCAGAGATGTCCATTTGAAGTTTCCGGGGCAATTTGAATTGCTTGTTTTCCATATTGGCTGCCCAAATTAAAATTCTTTTCTCGTTCCGAGGGATTAACCGCCCGGTCACCCAATAACCAATAGCAACGAGATATTTTCCAAAGGAGACGAGCTTTTGCTTGAGAGGCAAAAGCAAGGGCTTTTTGGTAGTGACTGAGGGCAATGGTGAGATGACTAGGAATTTCCCTGGTTTGATAGTGCTTTTCGGCCACTTTCTCATAGTATAATGCATTAAACCGGCTTTCAAAGCTTGCTTCGGCCAAATTGGACAATCCGATGAATAGTAAAAATGCGGATACAAGTTGAAAGAGTTTCTTTGCTCTAAAATATGGCAACGCATTCATGAAGTTATAGACATTGGCTGTTAAAGGTTTTTTTGATGAGTGGATTCGATCAATGTGCAAACAACAGAACGGCTTTGTCTAGGACCGTCAAATTCACAGAAAAAAATATTCTGCCATCGGGAAAGACCCATCGCACCATCAATGATCGGAATGCTTTCGCTGGGTCCAACAAGCCCGGCTTTTAGGTGGGAGTCTCCGTTGCCATCTTGTTGATCGTGTAACCATACCCCCTGCGGAATAAGCTTTCTTAGCAGGCGGATGACATCCTCCTGAACGCTTTCGTCCCAATTCTCTTGAATCATAATAGCTGAAGTCGCGCCCTGGGCATACAAACTGATCAGACCGTTTTGTATACCACTTAACGATAAGATTTCTTGAGTTTGGGGTGTGATATCAACGAGTTCCTCGCGTTGATTCGTGCGTATGGCGATCTTTTTCACGATTTCCTGAAGTTGGTGTTAAAAATAGAAAAAAGACTCTTCTGTGATTCTATCCCATGATTCATGATGAAACATCATGTTGAGATGTATATAAGATAGATGACCCTTCTTTGACAATTGATCTTTAATAAATCATAGTAATGATCTAATCTATGGTGACCATAGAGTGCCGAAAACGATGAAGAAATAAATTTTGCCTTTTCATATGACTAAAAAAATTACGATAAGACGTCCGGATGATTTTCATCTTCATCTTAGAGATGATACTATGATGGAGTTTGTGGTCCGTCATACAGCAGATTGCTACCAAAGGGCGATGATCATGCCGAACTTGATAAAGCCAGTGATCACGACCGAAGAAGCTATTGACTATCGCGAAAGAATACTGGCTGGTGCATCCGATGCGTATGATTTCAATCCATTGATGACACTTTATCTCACACCACAAACCAAGCCTGAAGAGGTAGTTCGAGCGCGGGAAAGTGGGTTGATACTGGCTATCAAATACTATCCGGCAGGTGCGACGACGAATTCGGCATATGGTGTTACATCGATTAATCAGTGTCGCGATGTGATCGAAACGATGCAATCCATCGGGCTACCTTTATCAATTCATGGTGAGATAAGCGACGAATCAGTTGATGTATTTGATCGAGAAAAGGTATTCATTGATACCATTTTATCGAAAGTCGTATCTGATTATCCGGAATTAAAAGTGGTATTAGAGCATTTATCCACAAAGGAAGGTGTTCAGTTTGTTGAAGAGAGTAACAAGTATATCGCGGCGACAATTACATCACATCATTTGCTGCTTAATCGTAATGACCTATTGGTGGGTGGGTTAAAACCAAACTTTTATTGTTCGCCGATTGTTAAAACAGAAGAGGATCGGTGCGCCATTTTAACCGCCGCTGTCAGTGGTAATCCAAAGTTCTTTTTAGGAACAGACAGTGCTCCCCATCCGATTACGGCAAAGCTGTCCCATAACGCCGCCGCAGGCATTTATTCCGCATATCAATCGTTCCCCATTTATACAGAGATTTTTGATCGTGCAGGACATCTGGAAAAGCTGGAAGGATTTGCCAGCAGTTTTGGGGCAATGTTTTATGGAATTCCCTTGAATGAGCCGACCATAACTCTAATCAAAGAAGAGCAAACAATTCCTCCTATCCTTGGCATCGAAAACATTGAATTAGTGCCCTTGAAGCAGGGCGAGCGTGTTTCCTGGAAGAAGGCCTGATTGAATGTAAAAATGGAAGTTTGTTTCGTATGCTGAGGGTTTTTCTGCTGGTATTAGCGTCGTAAACAACTATATCGACACCGTTTTCGCGCGTGTTCTCAAGCCATTTGTACAGACCGGATCAATCGATAATGCCGGTGTCAATAAAAAAGCGTCCGTGCGATGGACCAAATAAAACATGGTACATCCATAATTGCTGCATCAAATCTCAATTCATTGTTAAACAAATGCACCAACGCATAAGGCACCAGCCTGAAAATTGCCGTCGGTGACTTCTGAAGTGAGATCGGCGAAGATGGCTACAACGGATGTACGGGGAACAATCGCTTCGGCTGAATAACTATCGATGTTAGCGGTTGTGACGCCTCCAGTTTTGCCCGTAACTTCAACGTACAATTGTGCTCGATAGCGAATGAACTAAGCGGGGAATATAATAGGGTTGTACCAATAGATTGAATCAACAACTTCGCCTGTTAAGCCAATCCTTTCAATAAATTGATTTTCTTGACTTCACCGGCCACTACCAGTCGATCTTCTTTTTTTAAAATGTATTCTGGCCCCGGAAATGCGTTGATTTCTATACCATGATTGGTATTCTGTTTAATGGATAACACGTTTACACCGTATTGGGCGCGGATATTCAAATCCTTGATGGACTGACCCACGAAAGAATTCGGAATAGTAAGTTCTGACAGCGAATAACCTTCCATAAAATGCACATCTTGTGTGGAGTCTTGTAAATGAATTTTGTCCACTAAAGTGGCCGCAATATCTTTGCGCTCAATTTCCTGGTTGTACATATTTAGGATATTACGACGCCACACCATTCCTAACATCTTTTTAGGATTTTTTACCTCAACAACAGGAAGCCCTGAAAAGCCGCATCGACTCATTTTGTCCAAAACTTCCTGGCAATTGGTATCCGGCGTGACTTTCTCAAAATCTTTGACAGCTATGTCCTTGGCAATGATTAAATCTTGTAGATTTTGCAGATCAAATAAAAAGCTCTTAATATCATGGATGGAAATCATTCCTATTAATTCCTTTTCCTCATTCTGAACTGCGAAATAGGGATCTTTTTTAGAAATAATTTGACTGACTATCTCATTGAAATTACTGGTTTCCTTAATAGTCTCATATTCAGGTGTAATCACATTGCGGACAAAAATGGATTTCATCACGTTGATTTCCGTTCCTTCTTTCAAGTTAATGTTTCGCAATAATAACTTCAGTGTGTAGATCGATTCGCGGGATAATTTAGATGAAAGAATGGCGCTAATGATACAAGTAATCATAAGCGGTAAAATAATTTCATACTCTTTCGTTAGTTCGAAAACGATTATGATCGCGGTAATTGGCGCTCTTGTTGTGCCTGCCACCAAACCACCCATGGCAACCAGGGCGTAAGCCCCAGGGGATGCGGTAAAACTGGGAAAATAGTGATGGACGAAGTATCCAAAAAAACACCCCAGCATAGCTCCTATGAAAAGAGACGGAGCAAAAATACCGCCCGATCCTCCCGAGCCTAAAGTGAAAGAGGTAGCGATAATTTTAACAAAGATTAACCCCAAGGCAGTATACCAAAGCGTTCGGCCATATAAGGCATCGTTGATTGAGTCGTACCCAACTCCCATAATTTGCGGAAACACCAAGGCAATTAGACCAATAATTAATCCCCCAAAGGCTGGTTGCAAATATTCGGGAAATTTTAATTTGCTGTCAAATAAGTCTTCAAAAGCGTATAGCACCTTAATAAATACATAGGAAGCAACACCCGCGAAGAGACCTAATATAGCGTAAAAAACGAGTTCCAGTGGATGTTCCAAAACATAAACGGGAACTTCAAAAGCGGCGAAATTCCCTTCGTAGTGGTGCGATATCACCGTCGCCATGACAGAAGAGATCACGATGGGTGAGAACTGCACAAAAGCAAAATCCATTAAAATGATTTCGACGGCAAATAATGCTCCGGCAATGGGTGCGTTAAATGCCGCTGCAATACCAGCCGCCGCCCCACAGCCCACCAGGGTTTTCATCCGGTTACCAGACATACGGAAAAATTGCCCGACGGTTGACCCCAAACTCGCTCCAATTTGAATAATTGGCCCTTCTCTCCCCACCGAGCCTCCGGTTCCAATCGTAATAGAAGAAGCGATAGCTTTAACAAAAGCCACTCGTGGTCGAATCACCCCACCTTTCAGTAAGACCGATTGGATAACTTCAGGAACCCCATGTCCTTTTGCTTCCGGTGCAAGGAAATATATTAAGGGGCCGACCAATAACCCCCCGATGATAGGAACCAAAATCACTAAAAACCACGGAGAACCAATGATGTTTTCCAGCAGATTCCCCTGTCCGGCAAAGGCAAAATCAGAAATCAGTTTGATCAAGGAGCGAATGGTGATCGCGCCAAATCCTGCGAAAACACCGATTATAATCGCGACAATGATCATAAATGTGTGCTCAGTCATTTTCGCTCGATCGACAAGACGAACCGCAGTGCGTGAGCAAATGAGATACCAGTTTTTGAGTAAGTTCTGCATGGTCAGTTGATTGTTATTTAGTCGGTCCTGAAAAACAATTTTCGATAAAACCGTTGAGATGAGTTTTCCGCTAAATCTATGGGTAAAAAACAACTTATAAGGTACTAATCAAAATTACCCGAATACCTCTTCATAACAGCATCCGGGGAGCTATTTTGCATGGCACGTTTGATTTGCCGCACGGCTTGTTGAATACGCTCCTCATTTTCAACCATGGCGATTCTCACAAAACCCTCCCCTTCTTTACCAAAGCTCATCCCCGGTGACACGCAGACATCCGCTTCTTTCAATAGAAATTGGCTGAACCGAATACTGCCAACATACTTGTAGTCTTCCGGCATCGGTGCCCAGGTAAACATGGTTGCTTTGGGTTTGATAATATTCCAACCACCATTGTTAAGTCCATCAACGAGCACATCACGGCGTGATTCATAGATCTTAGCAAAATGAGCCGGAGTTTCATCCCAATGATCGCGCAGTGCCATTATAGCCCCACTTGGATCGCCGTAAAAATACCATAATCATAGTATCCTTTAATTTTTTCCAGGGCTCTGATGATATCAGAATTCCCAAGGCAAAATCCAATGCGCCATCCGGCCATGCTAAGCGATTTACTCATGGAAATAAATTCAACACCAATCTTTTTGGCATCCGAAACTTCCAAAAAACTGGATGATTTATGACCATCAAAAGTGATATCGGCGTAGGCAAAATCGTTCACTGTGATTACTTCGTTTTTCATCGCAAATTTGATAATCTCCTCAAAAAACTTTTTATCCACCACTGTCATGGTCGGGTTATGCGGAAAATTCAAAAACATCACTTTGGGCTTTGGCCACAGCATTTAGTATGTGGAAAACAAGTTGGCGATAAATTTATCCTGATCAAAAGCCAAAGGCACGGTAATCACATTGACACCAGCAATTATGGCATTTCAAATATGAATGGGAAAAGACGGAGCCGGAACCAGAACGGAATCGCCAGCTCCAAGCAACGCCAAAGATAAATGGGATATCCCCTCTTTCGAGCCGATGGTTGCGATAATCTCTTCTTCGGGTTTAAGTTTAATGTCGTACTTTTTCTGATAAAACTGTGATGCTTCATTCAACAATTGCGGAATTCCTCTCGATGATGAATATCGATGCGCTTTTGGATCGTTTAAGACTTCCCTGGCTTTTTCAGTCACTTTATCCGGTGCCGCTTTATCCGGATTTCCCATTCCGAGGTCGATAATATCGTGACCATCGCGTCTTAGTTGCGCTTTAAGCGCGTTTAATTTCCCGAATAAATAAGGGGGAAGACGTATTAAACGATCGGAAACTTGAATTTTCATGGATTTGACGCTTATTTTGCTAAGTGCTTTTCCGGTAAACAAGGGATGAAAATACCAAAGGAGTAATATCAATAGGGTGCTACAAAAATACCTTACTTATTTCTGATCGGGTTGACAAATCCATTAGAATTGAAAACCGGCTAGATTATCGCCAAAAGGGTATTTAGCTATAATATCATACAGTTAAAGCTGTGTTTGCTGCGTTCTTCCCAAACCCCTCAAACAGAGAGCTGAAGATGACTCTTTTTCTATTTTGATCAATAAAAGGGATAGAGCTAACTCTATACAAAAATCAGGAAAATCCCCAACAAGTCCAATAATTCAAAATGAATATCCCGGAAATAGTCCCCTTTGGGAAAGCGTCACTCCCTGTCATTCGCGTTGGCTTCATAGTATCGAAGAGCTGTGGAGTCCGGCTGTCAAAAAACCACCCAATCCGATACACTGTTGAAAAGCTTACCGGTGTTTTTCTTGAGAGCGTTCTTGCCCTCCCCTTCTGTGGCGAGTTTTTCACGTCTCTTGCGCTTGGCCTGCTCTTTTTCCTCCCTGAACTCGCTCAAAATTACTTGGGATTTCTGAACCTACGTTGAACTACCATGTGTGGCGTAAATCCAAGACGCTTCCATAATGGTGAGAGAATCGTGCTGGCCTCTGTCCAGTCAATTCTTCTTAATGGCGCATAAACCGCTTTTCGGGTTGGCAAAGCGCTTAATTTCTTT
The DNA here is from genome assembly GCA_964549175.1 of uncultured Pseudomonadota bacterium. GTDB lineage: Bacteria > SAR324 > SAR324 > XYD2-FULL-50-16 > XYD2-FULL-50-16 > CAZJUM01. The sequence continues at coordinate 17,992 of CAZJUM010000035.1, forward strand.
TTGTCGAGTTCGACTTCGTGCATCTTTTTC
>CAZJUM010000036.1:0-17688 GCA_964549175.1 uncultured Pseudomonadota bacterium
TTTTATAGGGATTTTTGTTTTTCGCGAACCTGACCCGCCGCTGAAAAAAAAAATAGATTTTAAAGCCCACGGTGGCTCCATAATGGTGTCGCCTTGCGGAGTCTTAATGTAAAGTCATACAGACTCCATAGCTCTTCGAGACTATGGAGCCACCAGAGGATTTATTTCAAACTTGTACTGCTTTTAAGGCGTAGTATAGTATGAACTAAAAAAAAAACGAAATAATTTTTAAAAAGACCTCGATCGCTGAAAACATCGTCCCCTTGTCCTTTCAAGTACTGCCAATCGTAACCAGGATTTCACTGGTAAAGAAAAAATGAGGTAGTTTAATTCGTATTTGGAAACATATACGCTTGTTCTCGATAAAATACCATGAGCTTAATTTTTCTCGCTCCGACAAAAGTCCTGTTAGCTTATTGCTGTGCGAATGTGACAGGGTTTTTGTTTAAAGCATAACATAGGGATCAACATCAATAGATACACGTGTTTTACCTTTTGGTTTCCAGTCCTTTTTAACCCAAAGCAAATCTCTTAAATACTTCTTAACATTCGCGATACAGGTACTTTTGATCAAAATTTGCCAATAAAAACGATTGTTAATTTTCTGAATGGGTGCTTCAACGGGTCCCATCATTTCAAAATCCAGTGCGGATGATTGTTTACTTAGATGTTCTCCCATTGTTTTTGCGGATAACTCAACATTCAGCGGATTCAATTCACTTAATCGAATTAAGATTTGCCGAATATAGGGAGGATTTCGCATTTGTTTTCTTTCCTGAGTTTCTCGTTGGTAAAACGATAAATAGTCATGATCATTTGCCGAAACCACCGCGTAATGTGTTGGATTATAAGCCTGAATCAAGGCAAAACCTTTTCCCTCCTTATCTCTGCCGGCACGCCCGGCTACCTGCGAGATCAATTGAAAACCTCTTTCCGATGAGCGAAAATCAGGAATGTTCAACGTCATATCCGCTAAAATTACGCAAACAAGTCCTATATTCTTGAAGTCGTGTCCTTTGCTAATCAATTGGGTTCCTACAACAAAATCTGCTTTATGGTCATTAATCAAGCGCATGCTTTTTTCCAGTGAACCTCTTTGGGCGATAGTGTCCCGATCGATCCGAATGAATCGACCTTGGGGAAATATCGCGTTTAAGTCGCGTTCAACACGTTCGGTACCTATACCTTCCAACTTAAATCTTTTATCATAACAATGAGGGCATTGGGTGGGGTAACCATGGGAGAATCCACAATGATGGCAAATCAACTCAGTGGTTTTTTTATGCCAAGTCATCGCGATGGAACAGTTTCGACACAAAACAGCCGCATCACAATTAATACAGGCAACAAACGAGGCAAATCCTCTGCGATTTAAGAATATCAAAGCCTGTTTTTCATTTTCATAATTTTCACGAAGTCTTTTCACCAAAAGCTTAGACAGATAAAAAACTCCGGGTTGCCTTATCTCGGATTTTAAATCGACTATTTCCGCGGAGGGGAGAGGCTTTTGACTGGCTCTTTGACTGAGCTCGAGCAGCTTGTATTTTTCTTTCTCACAATTATAATATGACTCAACTGATGGTGTTGCCGACCCCAAGACAACAACCGCGTTATAATCAGCCCCCATCTTCACAGCGGCATCCCTGGCATTGTAATATGGGGTTTCTTGTTGTTTATAAGATGAATCATGCTCTTCATCCACTACAATCAAACCAATATTGGTTAACGGAGCAAAAATGGCCGAACGAGCACCAATAACAATAGGACAGGTATTATTTTTTATCTTCCACCATTCCTGACAGCGAACTTTTTCTGTCATCCCACTATGCAAGACAGCTACTTGCTCTCCAAATCGATCTTTAAAACGCCTAACCGCCTGAGGTGTTAAAGATATTTCCGGCAACAGGATTAGTGATGTTTTATTGGAACTCAGCGCTTCTCTTACGGCACACAAGTATACTTCCGTTTTCCCGCTTCCGGTTACTCCAAACAATAAAAAGGTTTGATATGATTCCGACCGAATTGCCAAATTGATCTCTTCGCTAGCTTCGGTTTGCTGCTTATTCAAACGGAAAAACTTATCGTGCCGTACGCGAATTTTCTTCTTGTGAGAAGAGACTTCTACCAGCTTTTTGATTAGTGCGCCTTTTTTAAGCAAACCAGAAATGCTAGGCCTCGAGCCGGGGAATAATGATAGCATATTTTTCTTTGATTGACCGGGACTGTCTTTCAAAAGGTTAATGAGTTGATCCGTTTTACTTCCTTTTCTTGTAGTAATCAATTCATTGTAATTGGGAGACAACGAATAGCTGTCAATAAGGTTTTGACTTTCACTTTTAATAATCGCGCTAAATTTCCATATGACCAGTTTTTCCAATAGAGCGTTTTTAAGCAGCTGCTTGTTCTGTTCATAATCAGGAAACTTTGATACTTCGTGCTCCGTTTTTCCTATCGTTTGAAGGAGCCATGTTTGTTCAGACTCTTCCAACGCTCGGTATGCTTCATGGTCTAAATTGATAGAATAGCTCTTTGCTAATTTTGGTTTTAGTCCAGTGGGTACCGCGGCTTCTAGTACTTCTCCCCACGAGCATGAGTAGTACTGTGAAATCCAATGGGTGAACTCAAGAATCCTTCGATCAAATATCGGATTTTTATCAACAATAAAATCGATCACTTTAAGTCGATCAAATTCCGATTCCTTTTTGATTGCTACCACAATGCCAATCACAGTCCTTCGATTAAAAGGGACCAACACTCTATCGCCAGGGGTGATTAACGCTTTCATCTCTTCCGGCACAATATAATCAAAAGGGTCGGAATGTGGTATTGCAATGGCTACATAGGCGATCATTTTTAAGGTATTCTATTTTTATGTTTTCCGGAAAGAACAAGGAAAACAAAAGAAGTTAGTGATAGTATCCGTTACCTCAACAACCATCGAAATCGGATGAATTACGGAGCATACCAAGAGCGGGGGATCGATGTCGGTAATGGTGCCACCGAAAGCACTCACCGAAGCTTGATTCAGTCCCGTATGAAACAGGCTGGTACGCGTTGGAAAAGAAAAACGCGCGGTCCGTGGCTTCGGTTCGGGGGCGGGTTCAACCCGAAAAATGGGATGACTTGGTCAATAAGCATTTTAAGAAGGCGGCATGATCAACCGAAACTTTTTGGGGCACCCTTTTAATGATGCCTTAAATTTGTTGGGATTTTAAAATTTTGGCTGGAGCTAGAAGTAACTTTGTGTTACGATTCCGGCCAAGTCTTATCCAAACTGCCTATCTACCGTATTGACCGGAGCTTAATATTTATTCCGATCTTCATGCGACGCGAGTTATACCGGAGCTATCCATCATGATGGTGATGCGCGTTGTATTTTTAGCCATCTCGTCTTACCTGTTTCAATGGGAATGACACTTTATGCCAGAAGTTGTTGGTCATTTTTCACCATTGACCGGGCGCACCCGCAGGCATCAAATGACAGAAGACAGATTTCATAATGATGAAAGCGCTTGTAAAGTCTCTGATTGAAGGCAAAATGGCAATCTTATGAAAGCTCTGAAAATTAGTCGAAACGCACCGCTGAGTAAGGACGACTCATCGACTCAGACCTATGGTTGCCGCCATTACAACCCCAATTTTTGTATTAGCAATAGTATTGAGGGAGCATGCGCGTTTGTAAGTGCTGACAAGATATGTAAAAATCCCCCTGCCTCTTGGAAGAAGCAATACGAAGTATTAAAAAACCAGAAAAACTAAAAAAACTCCCCAATCTTCAGGATTTTGACTCTTCTAATTGCTTAATCACCAACTTCGTTGTCGTCCGAAAATCCGCTTTGCCACTGGGCATTTTGGGCAGTTCATCCACCACGATCACTTTTTTAGGTAAAGCTATTGGAGGAACATGTTGGCGGAGTTTATTCAGAAGTTCTTTCTCATCCGTTTTAGATGTTATGACCGCAATGATCTTTGCCCCTTTTCTGGGGTCGGGGATTTCAACCACACAACATTCCTTATTACCCTCCAATACCTTTTCCAAATGATACTCCACCATAACCAATGAAACCATTTCACCCGCAATTTTGACAAAACGCTTCAGCCGTCCTCGATGCCATAAATACCGGCCTTCATCCAAGAGTCCCATATCTCCTGTCTCATACCAGCCATTGACGATCCGCAATGAAGTCTCTTCGATATCATCGTAGTAACCTTTCATGACTAAATCTCCCTTGACCATAATTTTACCTTCTTGATTGGGTGGTAAGCTTTCTCCTGTATTGATATCGGCAATTTTAACCTCAACACCCGGAAGAGGCTGTCCTACGCTACCCGGACGGTTGGCACAGGGAATATTAACTGAAATGACCGGGCTGGTTTCAGTTGTGCCGTACCCTTCAAATAATGTAAGATTGTGCTCATTGATGAATTTTTCACGGAGCCAATCGGGTGTTTTGTCTGCACCGGCAACCGCGATACGGACCGAATCAAAATCACCCTGCTTCGCTTGACGTAAATACCCCATATAAAAAGCCGGAGTGGCCAACAAAAACGTTACTTTTTCTTCTCGAATAATCTCCACCACGGTTTTATACTCCAGGGGATTGTGGTAGGTCACCATGCTTGTCCCGCTATAAATAGGGAGCCAGAAGGTAGCTGTTTGTCCGAAAATATGAAAAAAGGGTAATATAGAGAGGAAGCTGTCGTTTTCATTAATCTGCAAGCGCTCGCAAACTCCCCATACATTTGACATGATACTTTTATGCGTGAGTTCCACGGCTTTCGGTAATTTTTCACTACCGCTGGTAAACAGAATTAACGCGTCATCATGATCCTCACCACGGTATACTTTGGATAAAATGATAAATGTGGGAAATTTGGAAAACAGAGCGGCTTTAATTTTATCAATCTTGGAAATCCCCTCCATGATGTCTTCAATAAAAATCATCCCATCAATCGGTGGGCAGTCGATACGCTCAAGCAATTTTTTAGAAGTGATAATCGGATGAAAGGAGCACTTCTTTTGTGCGTATTTCGCATTTTCCCCCGCCCCGACGGAATAATTAATCATTACAGGAATCTTGCCACTAATTAAGCTTCCTAAAATCGATAAAATACATGCGGCTGAATTGGGTAGCATTATACCAATAAAGTTTTCTTTTATGGGTTTAAGCTTTTTGGCAAGAAGCAATGCCGCGATTAGCGCTTTTCCATAGCTGAACGTACGATTCAAAGTTCGATCGACAATGGCATTTCGTTTATTGTATTTCTTGGCATTTTGAATAAACATCTGATGTAATTGCATATATCTCCATCGTAGGGTGTTTTTCGGGTTATAGTTTAACTCAGAAGTAGAATTCTCTTTTGGTATCACACCGGGTACCATCTGCCAATGCTCTGGAAATTAATTTTTAAATCGAATGGCAAATAATCAATTGAATCAATTTCCTAGCTGCAGTGCGACTTGGGGCAGCCATTAACTATTTTGATTTACCGATTCCAACAGAATTGAAATATGGGATTCAATCAAGCCCGGAATAAGCTGTAAATTATAACCACCTTCCAACAGGCTGACCAATCGACCTTGACAATGTGTGTTGGCAATCTGACAAAGCGATTGGGTATAGGAAATATAGCTTTCCTCAGTGATATTGATATTGGCCAAAGGATCCTGCGTATGCGCATCAAAGCCCGCCGAGACAAGTACAAATTCGGGTTTATAAGCTTCCCAAGCCGGCAAAAATATTTTTTCCAACGCTTCGGCATACTCGTGATCACCGGCTCCTGAATTCATAGCTACATTCAGCGTATAGCCCTCACCTTTACCTTTTCCGGTATCTGACTCAAATCCCGTCCCCGGATAGCAACTCATGGGGCTTTCATGGACGCTACAATAAAACACATCCGGTCGGTTTTCAAATGAATGCTGCGTTCCGTTGCCGTGGTGCACGTCGAAATCCATTATTAAAACTCGCTTGATGCCTTTCTTTTGAATCAGGTACTCGGCACATATCGCAATATTGTTAAAATAGCAAAATCCCATCGCGGCATTGTGTTCGGCATGATGTCCCGGAGGGCGAATCAAACCGAAACCGTTTACGATCTCATCATTTAATACATGATCAATTAGCGATATGGCACCTCCGCTAGCGTGCAGAGCCACCTCAAATGTCTCACCAGAAACCGAACAATCCGGAGAATAAACATACTCCCGGCCACTGGCAATTTGACGCTCTAATTCCTTAATATAACTTGTATCATGCACCAGTTCGATGAGATCAATATCGGCTTTTTTCGCAGGATATATCTTGAGCCGGTTCCAAATGACACTTGATTTCAATGTATCCAAAGTCACTGATAGACGCTCCGGTTTTTCCGGATGCATACCGGTTCGATGTGTCATATAGATGGGATCTGTGAGGAGCCCGGTTCTTTTATTCATGGGCATTTATAGAAAAAGGGTTAGCTGAAATCAAAGCCGCATGCTCTCACGTCTCCAAATAACCTGTTCTTTAATCCGATCAGAACCGAGTATTTCAGCAATGTTTTCAATGGATATGACATGCCGTGTTTTTTAGCGGATTGTTCCTTGACTTGTAAAAACTCACCAACTAAGATTCACCATGCGAATATAAGGAAAATTATGGATAAACTAAAAAACATATTGCTATCGCAGCTCTTGGCATCGAAAAATACCGCTACCATTTCGGAAGATAGTCGCCAGGTGCTCAAATTAAAATCCGGAACACAGTTGGCATACAGAATGTGTGAGAAAACGCTTGCCGTTAAAATGCGCCAAGCCGAATTGAGAGACTTTGAGGTTTCTCCCGACACTCCTCGTTTAACAAAAAATGAAATAGATTCAGCTCATTTTGATATGGCGTATTTTGATCTGTAATCTGTTCTCAAATCTTATTTAAACCAGTAAACATCTGCCTTAACATCACCTCTTTTCTAAATAAATAAAATAAAAAGTCAAGTCGTTCTCCGACACGAGCGTTTTTCCCGGAGAATGAACTCATAAATGGCTTGCTCTTTTAACGGTCTATGCTCCACAATATTTGTTATCTTCAAGCTAACAACGGAGAATTACCTTCTCGAAATTTTATGATTCCCGGGCAAGATAATAGATCCATCTCAAGTGATCACCTTTTCCTGACATATTAATATTCTCATTCGGAGTTCTCCAATGACTACCTATCAAGCGATAGCTAAAGAATATCTTGATCTTATAACGCGTGATAGTAACAATTGCGTCTTTTTGGGTATCAATGACAAGCTGGATCAGCTTCCTGATCCGTCCGCCAAACATATTGAGCAAACGGTTGAGACAGGCAAAACTTTGTTGCGCAAAATTGATCAATTCAACACCAAAGAATTACTATTCGACGAAAAACTAGATCTCAAAATCGTTAAGCTGGCGATTGGTTCCTTAATCGATCAGAAAACACGCGAAATAAATCACAAACCCGAAATCAATCAACTGCCAAAGACCGGTGAGGAAATTGGTGACGGAATTTTCAACATTTTTGTAAATGATCCCAGGTTACCTCAAGAGCGACTCAATGATATCATGGGAAGAATTCAAGGTATCCCCCAATACCTTTCCAAACTTTTAGATAGACTGGACACTCCCGTAAGGCGATGGCGTGATATCGATATCGAAGTGGTCAATGGGCTACCCGGGTTTTTTGATACACTTCAAAACTGGGCGCAAACCGAACAGTATCCGCAACTGAGTGAACTAAAATTAGCTATTGATCAAGCAAAAGGATCGTTAAAAGAGTATACGCAAGCCCTGCAAAACCTGCCAACGACGTTAAATTTTGCTGTTCAAAACGACGCCATGCGCAAAATCATTCGACTCAGGGGAATCCAAAAAACACCCGAAGAATTACATCATATTGCCACTCAATATATCCAAGATACCAAGGAACAACTCAATCAGCTGAGTTTGAGGCTCAGAAAAAAATATTTATTGCCCGAATCATCTGGCCATAAAGACATCCATGATTTTCTGAACAATGAGTATCGCGTGAAAATCGAAGATGACGCAATCGAATCGGTCCTTGACAGCTATCATGAGCAAAAGGAGAAAATTCTGAGTTTTGTCACAGAGCGAAATCTTTTCCCCATCTTTAAAGACCAGACCATGAATATTATGAAAACACCGCTTTTCATGGAACCCATCATCCCGGCAGCGGCGATGATGCCACCACCTCCGTTTAGAGAAGGAAAACGAATCAGCACAGTCTACCTAACTTTGAAAGAAGATCAATTGGATGAGCATACAGCATTGGGCATACCGATCATGATGATGCATGAGGGTATCCCCGGACATCATCTTCAACTGGCGACCGCAGGGCGAAATCCTTCGATCATTCGTAAATCATTTGTTGCTGCGGATCAAGCAGAAGGATGGGCGACGATGTTGGAAGACTATATGCTCGACATAGGCTATATGGATGATTTAACTGACGAATGTCGATTTATCGCGAAACGCGAAATTTCTCGTTTGGCGGCTCGCGTTGCTATCGATCTTTATTTTATGTCCGGAGAAGTAAAATACTTGGATATTGGACTAGGGCTAAATTTTGATTCTGAGGACCCGTTTGTCAATACCGCGAAATTATTGAAAGAAGTCACAGGATTTACCGATGGTCGAGTTCAATCCGAACTCAATTGGTACTCTACTGAGCGAGGATACCCTCTTTCGTACCTAACAGGTAATCGACTGGTCTGGGAATTGAAAAATGACTTCATAGAAGCTCAAAAGTGTAATTTGGACGGTTTCGAATTGGATCGTTTATTTCACAAAACTTTTATGGAAGCGGGGAATTTGCCGGTGGCAAACCTTCGAGAAGTTTTCGCGTATCAAGGCCTGTTGCCGGCTGAATAAGAATCATATTGAAGATAAATCACCATGAAATTTGTCATTGATGACAAAATCCCATATATTCGCGGAGTTTTGGAACCATTTGCCCAGGTGGTTTACGCACCGGGTGCGGACATAGATCGTGCTTTGGTTCACGATGCGGACGGACTCATTATTCGTACCCGAACCAAATGCAATCAACAACTTCTTGAAGGGAGTCGAGTCAAATTTATCGCCACGGCCACAAGTGGATTTGACCATATCGATCAGGGTTTTTGCCGCTCACAGCAAATTCAATGGCAAAATGCACCCGGTTGCAATGCCAAGTCAGTGGAACAATATGTCGCCACCGCGCTTGTGAAACTTGCTCGAAAATTAGGGTGGTCGTTGGCAGAAAAAAAATTGGGAGTTATCGGAGTTGGAAACACAGGCTCCGGGGTTGCTAAAATCGCTGAATTTATGGGGATGAGCGTTCTTCGTAATGATCCGCCGAGAGAAAGAGCTGAGGGTCTCACACAATTCGTTTCATTGAGGGAAATCAAGGATCACGCGGATATAATCAGCCTCCACGTCCCACTTAACATGTCTGGTCAGGACAAAACATTAAAACTCATTGATACGGATTTTATTAACCGATGCCGCAATAAAATTTGCCTGATCAATACTTCCAGAGGCCCCGTTTCCGATAATAAGGCTATCAAAACAGCTCTGAGTGAAAATAAACTAACAGAGGCAATATTAGATGTTTGGGAAAATGAACCCAACATTGATCCTCAATTAATGGATCAGTGTTTCATCGCCACACCTCATATCGCCGGATATGCTCATGATGGGAAATTGACAGGTACGCAGATGAGTATCCGCGCGATCAGTCAATTCTTTGGATTAAACCTTAACTCCCGGACTGGTCCCACTCTGCCTGAGTTTACAACCATATCAATCCCTATTAAGGTTAAAGAACTTCCACTAGAGGAAGCAATGTATCAAGCCATTGAAGCTACATACCATATCATGAATGATGACAAGCGACTTCGTACATCTCCCGATACCTTTGAGAAACAACGTGGTGATTATCCGCTACGCCGGGAAATCACATCGCATACCGTTCAACTGAGCCAGTCCGATCCGGGTTGGTTTAAACTCTTCAAAGAACTCGGATTCAAGCTTATATAATAAACCAAGTTTCGTATTTAGTTTTTCTATCGCGTCGGATTTCAGTTATAATCTTTTCACCCCGCGTTTTCGCATCAGCGATTATGGCTTGAATCAATTTCATTATAAGGGCAGAACCCCCGTCGGATATTTTCTTTAACCTCTTTGGGGTCTCTAGTAGCCCTATATGGCTTGTTTCAGCGATTGCTTATAAAACATGGGTTTAAGTTTCAAAGCCGCGCGTTTTTTATCCATGTGATGTATCATGGCCTGAGCTGCTTTAACAGCATCGCTTTCATAATTGAATTTACCACCTGTGATCTTTTCCACCTCTTCGGTTAGAAATCTCGTCACATCCTCACTGCCCGAAATTCGCATTTGAGGGCTGAAGTTAACAAAAGCACCGGAACTGACACAATAGAATCCGATCGCGATAGCTTTCTCACACATCGCCTCAGGAGCTGAACCAGCTATAGGGAGATCTGAAAGCTTATTGCCAAGACCACCCTCTTTGATCATTTCACATAACGCGACTAAAATTCTGGAGTTGTCGACACATGACCCGAAATGCAATATCGGCGGAATGCCAACGGTCTCACATATCTCTTGCAAGCCCTCTCCCGCCCACTTTTTAGCAGCCTCAGGCTGTAGCAGCTCGTTCTTGGCGCAAGCGGTAGCCGCGCACCCAGTCATGACGACCAGCACATCATTGGCGATCAACTCCTTAACCATACTCAAATGACTTTCATCCTGAGTTTTATTAACCGTATTGCAGCCAATTACGGCAGCGACACCACGTAAACGACCACTAATAATAGCGTCATTAAGCGGGCGAAATGACGAGCGATACTTTCCGCCTAAATGTGTAAATGTATTTGCTACTGTAAATCCGGCTATTAAAGGGCTTTTAATCCGCGGGATACTAACGGCGTTACCCCGTCTACTGAAATTCTCCACCGCTTTCTTAACAATCTCTTTCGCGATACTCAGCGCTTTCTCTTCGTGAAATTGTATATGTTCAGCACCTGGTAATTTCGCTTTTTTGCTAGTTGTTACAACTTTTGTATGAAAACGTGCCGCATGCTCAAGAACAGCGGGCATAATACATTGGACATCCACCAACATCAAGTCAACAGCGCCGGTTGCTATCGCTAACTCCTGGTGTAGGAAATTCCCAACAACAGGTGAACCCTGCCGCATTAGCATTTCATTAGCGGTACAACAGATACCCCCGACAATGATCCCATTGGCACCCTTTTCCTTTGCGAGTTTAATCAATTCAGAATCATGGCTTGCCGCAACCACAGCCTCAGAAAGTGTTGGTTCATGACCATGTACAACAAGATTGACATGATCCTCTTCCAGTACGCCAAGATTAACCTCACTTCTTAGTGGTTGAGGTGAACCAAAGAGGATATCACCTAAATCGGTAGCTATCATTGCCCCGCCCCAACCGTCACCCATAGAGGTACGAAGGCCATGCATCAACAGGTTCTTGTAGTCGGCGTCCACTCCCTCATGCGTCCTATGTAAGGTTTCCACAATATCATGCTCAATATTAACAGGTATCAAACCATTTTGACGCCAATTCTCAACAGTTGGCTTAGGGGCGCGCACGCTACAATAGTGAATTTCACCCTCTTGCTGGCCAAATTGCGCCAGAGCTTTTTCCGCGAGCTCTTCAGCAACCTGTTCTTTCGTCTTGCCATCGATACTGATATTCCACTCCATCGCAATCTCATAGAGTCTCTCCTCACCTTTTATTTCATACCCCTCAGCTTTCCCCTGGGCCGCTAACTTGAGCGTTTCCGCCACATCATGTCCATGATCGGAGTGCGCTGCCGCACCGGCCGCAACTTGCCGAATAAGTTGCCGTGCGACAATAGTAGCCGCGTTAGCACCACATACACCGACAGTATTTTTTTTGTTTATTCGGCATGGCCCCATTTCACAAATACGACAACAAATACCCTGTACACCGAACTTGCACCTTTGGCCTTGGGAAATATGACGGTCAAAGGATGTCCCGATCTTACATTCCCCAGCCTTCTCCATCATTGCTTCAGCAGCCGGGTCAATTGTTCTTTTCATTTCTTCTGACATTAGCTTCTTTCTCCGGAATCGCGTGTTAAAAAAATTGTAACTATTTCAATCCTTGTAAATCCATAATTGTGGGGCATTCTAATCCTGTTATCAATCTACTGTCAATAAAATTGTCCGATATAACATTTGTGGGATCTTGCATATCAACTTTGCTGGAATAGAAATCTCGTCGGGTAAAAAAAGAGAGATTTCCGTTAAGCCAAGTTATTAGAAGGGCTCCCAGGGAGTTTTTTCGTCTCCTTGCTGATTCGTCGAACAACGTCTTTTATGTGAATTAAATTCGTTTTCAGTTCCCCTTCCTGGTGTCTCCATCGACTGTTTTTACGCTTGAATCGGTATCAATCTAAGATTAACGTCTTTTAAGAGATGCTGTATTGAGCGGCAACAGCTTCTTCCGGATCTTGTGACGCCGTTTATGAATCAGGTTTCGCGATGTTAAAATGTCAGACTCATTGCACTCTTTAAGCACCCCTGATAATATGGTGCCGTTAGGAACGGACTCCCGGCTGTCAATTTCCCGAAGCACCGGATCGAACCAAATGTCTTAATCGATCTTAATACCTTGGCACCAGCAATCATTGCCGTGGCAGTCAGGTAACCCGCGTCTGACAAATGCCGTGAGGCGTTATCGGCTCATTTTAAATTGAGCATCTCATGAAGCTGGTGGTACACGCGATGATGCTTGAGAAAACGCGGCATCTGGATCGTTCCTGCCCGGACACTTAATCCTTTGGCATTTGATGGTACTTTAATATTTTTTGCGGAACCTTTCATGGTTCTTTTCGTATGAAACTCACGGAAAAGTGGAATTGATATCACGCGATTGATTGGCGTTCGTCGCGTGATATGGTTTTACTTTTTCTTCTTATTCTGTTACTGACCTGCGGAATTCAGGTATTAATGAAAAAACTAATTGATATTGTCGCGAAGTTACGATCACCAGATGGTTGCCCCTGGGATCGAAGACAAGATCATCAGTCATTGATCCCCTTTCTATTGGAGGAAAGTTGGGAAGTGGTTGATGAAATTAAAAAAAATGAAGTTGGCCAGCCCTTAATGGAAGAACTGGGAGATCTCCTCCTCCAAATTGTTCTGCATGCCCAAATTGCCAAAGAAAACAATCGATTTACCATGGATGAAGTGATTGAATGTATAGCGGAAAAGTTGATTGAACGGCACCCGCATGTGTTTAAAGAAGTAAAAAAAATTTCGCTTGAAGATCAAACAAAATTTTGGCACAAAAAAAAAATAAAGGATAAAAATTCCGTTTTGGATGGCATTTCCAATACGGTCCCCGCATTGATAGCTGCTTTGAAAATAGGGCAAAGAGCTTCCAGCCTTGGATTCGATTGGGAAAACCCATGGGATGTACTTAAAAAAGTGAAGGAAGAATTGACAGAAGTCTCTATTGAAATGGAACAGAATAATGTAGATCGAATCGAAGAAGAAATAGGAGATTTGCTATTCACCATTACGAATTTAGCGCGGTTTTATCATATTAACCCGGAAGTCGCATTGAAAAACGGAAACCAAAAGTTTATAAAGCGATTTTATTCCGTCGAAAAACAGATCAATCAGGCAACCGCGCAAGGGAAAAAACTGTCAATGGCAGAGATGGATGAATTATGGGATTCGACCAAAGAGTCAAGTAAAAATAAATGAAAAAGGTAAAAGACTACTATTTTCAAAAAGCCAAAGCGCAGGGGTATGTGGCTCGATCAATCTATAAACTGGAAGAAATCAACCAAAAACATAGAATTATCAAGCCAGGTAATCGTGTTGTGGATCTTGGGTGTTACCCCGGAAGCTGGATGCAATACATTAATCAAGCGGTAGGAAATTCAGGATTGGTTGTCGGGGTTGATTTAAACGAAATTACCATACCACTGAAGAAAAACATGATTTTTCTTCAGTCTGATATTGGTGAATTAGATATTGATAGTCTGGGTCAGTATGCCAACATATTTGATGTAATTTGTAGTGATATGGCACCGAAAACAACCGGCACTAAGAGTATTGATGCGGAACGATCTTACCAGCTTTGCCAAATGGCTGAGTTGGTCGCGCAAAAATGGTTGATAACAGGAGGTAATTTGGTCGTAAAAATTTTCCAAGGAGCGCCAATGGACCGACTGATCGCTGAACTGAAAGAAAATTATCAAACTGTTAAGCGTTTTAAACCGAAAAGTTCCAGGAATGAAAGCGTTGAGATATTTGTTCTGGGACTTGGGAAAAATAAAAACAAAGGATACCATGACAACAATTTTATGTGTCAGAAAAGATAAGAAGGTGGTGATTGCGGGCGATGGTCAGGTGACATTAGGAAACACGGTGATGAAATCCAACGCGCGTAAAATCCGATCCACCTATAACAACAAAGTACTTGTCGGATTCGCCGGATCAACAGCGGATGCATTTACATTATTTGAAAAATTCGACGCGAAACTGGAAGAGTTCAAAGGCAACTTAATTCGCTCAGCTGTTGAGTTAGCCAAAGATTGGAGAACCAGTAAAGTGCTGCGCAATTTAGAAGCGTTACTTGCCGTGGCCGATGCATCGAGTTCGCTTATCATATCCGGAAATGGAGATGTCATCGAACCCGACGATGGAATCCTGGCAATCGGGTCAGGAGGACAATTCGCTTTAGCGTCAGCTCGGGCACTTTTCCAAAGCTCAGCGTTAAGTGCTCAGGAAATTGTTAAAAAATCAATGGAAATAGCGGCATCAATTTGTATTTATACCAATCCCAATATTCATTTCGAGGAAATCGAAAGCCATTAAATCAAACCCATTCAATAAGAGAGTCAAAAGCGTGAAAAAACAAAAATCATTAATTCCCAGCGAAATAGTAAAATTTTTGGATCGATATATTGTCGGCCAAAAGAACGCGAAAAGAAGTGTGGCGGTGGCGTTAAGAAATCGTTGGCGAAGAATGCAGGTCTCTGAAGATCTGCGTGAAGAGATTATGCCTAAGAACATAATCATGATTGGTCCTACGGGAGTCGGGAAAACTGAAATTGCCAGAAGAATATCAAAATTAGTGAACGCGCCATTTATCAAAGTAGAAGCCTCCAAATTTACCGAGGTGGGATATGTTGGCAGAGATGTTGAAAGTATGGTGAGAGATCTCACCGAAATTAGTATCAGCATAATTAGAAAAGAAAAGTTGGATAACGTTCAGGATAAAGCCGAAGTGAACGCCAAATCCCGAGTTTTGGATTTGTTAATTCCTCCCTCCCCAACTCCACTAAAGGGAAGTGAGGATAACAAAACCAGGGATGATAGCGGTGTCAGGGAAACATTCGCCTCAAAATTAGAAAAAGGAGAATTGGACGATAAACAGCTGGAAATTGAAGTTCAAAATCGAACCGGCGGCCCTAATATCGAATTTTTCCCTGTTTCCGGAAACGAGGGAATGGATATCAATATCAAAGATATCATGTCCAATTTTCTTCCAAAACAAACAAAAAATAAAAAAGTAATGGTTGTCGAGGCTCTAAAAATTTTTCAACAGGAAGAAGCGGAAAAATTAATCAATAGTGAGGACCTCAATTTTGAAGCCATTCAGCGCGTTGAACAAGCAGGAATTATTTTCTTGGACGAAATAGATAAAATAAGCAGTAAAAACGCGCAAGCAACCAGTGGTGAGGTATCACGGGAAGGCGTGCAGCGAGATCTGCTGCCAATCGTCGAAGGAAGTACGGTTAACACAAAGTACGGTCCTGTGAAAACCGATCACATATTGTTCATCGCGGCTGGCGGGTTTCATATCGTCAAACCTTCAGATCTTATTCCGGAACTGCAAGGGCGCTTTCCGATTCGTGTGGAATTGGATTCCCTTAGTAAAGAAGACTTTTTTAAAATACTCAAAGAACCCAAAAACTCGTTGGTTAGGCAATATGTTGAATTGTTAAATACAGAGGGAGTGACGTTGGAATTTAACGATGAGGCAATTGCGGAAATTGCGCAATTATCCACTGAGGTCAACAATAAAACCGAAAACATTGGTGCCCGTCGACTCCATGCGATTTTGGAAAAATTGCTTGATGAAGTAAGTTTCAATGCTCCCGAAATTACCGGTCAAACAATTAAAGTGACCCCAAATTATGTCCGGGATCGTTTAAGTGACATTGCTAAAGATCAAGATTTAAGTCGATATATTTTATAATCCGTTCGCGAATCGTTGTTTATGATTAAAAAGGTATCCACGTTTTTGGAGCTGATTAAGTTCTCGCACACGATTTTCGCGTTACCATTTGCCTTGATTTCGGTTGTCTTGGCTTTTAATCGAGACGCTGAAGTATTACAGGATAAATCCGGATGGGAAATCGTTTTTTGGGTGATTATTGCTATGGTTGGGGCTCGATCCGGAGCTATGGGATTCAATCGTTTGATCGATCGAAAATATGATGCTGAGAACCCCAGAACGGCAAATCGACCTTCGGTAACGGGAGAAATAAGCCCTACAATCATGATTGTAATGATTGTTATCGCATTTGCGATTTTGATTGGTGCGGCATGGCAATTGAACTTATTGGCTCTGAAATTAAGTCCGCTGGCCATTTTTTTGGTTTGTTTCTACTCCTATACAAAACGCGTTACCAGTTACGCACACTTGTTCTTAGGGTTTGCGATCGGTTGTGCTCCGGTTGCGAGCTGGATCGCTGTTACAGGGAGTGTATCCCGGGCTTCATTGATTCTCGGCGCATCCGTTTTAACTTGGATTGCCGGATTTGACGTTTTATATGCTCTGCAAGACTACGAGTTTGATAAAAAAGCGGAATTAAAGTCGATTCCAACACGATTCGGAATAAGAAAAAGTCTAATGATCGCAAAGTTATTGCATTGCATTACAATTGCGCTTTGGCTTCATTTGGCGGTGATTGAGTCATTGAACGGTATTTTTTATCTCGGTATTGGGATTAGTGCAATTCTGTTATTCTGGGAACACCGCTTATTAAAAAACGATGATTTATCCAAATTGGGAACCGCTTTCTTTAACATGAATTCGTATATTAGTATCACACTACTGACGTCAGTCGTGTTGGACACCCTTATTTTTTGATCCGTCAACTTATGATAATCGCTTAATGTTACGAGCGCCCCTCTAATTTGGGATTCAACGTTGATCGAAATTTATGAGGAGCAAGGCGAATTGGCTGTCCCCATATCAAGATTATATGACGACCTTAATATGCCAGATGGAGAAACAACCAAGCCAATATCCAATCTATCAAAAAACCTTACCGAGCTGCCGTGAGACTAAAATACTCCGCCTCAAAAAATCCCCAAAAACAAGCGGAACGAAAAAAGATCATTCAGGATGCGTATCGGGCTTACACGGATATCGTATCCGCTTTTCTCGAGAAAGCGGTCGCCTATATCGATTTTATAAAAAAGAGTGGCTTTTTTATTTAAGATCTAGCCGGTTTACTTACCCTTATTTCATGCGTTAACGCTCTTTTTTATCTTGTTTTTGGTGACCGACTATTAGTTTTTGTATCTGTTTAGAACTTATTAAAAAAGTGCAAAAAAGTTCATTTTTTACTTGACAAGGTTTT
>CAZJUM010000037.1:0-17562 GCA_964549175.1 uncultured Pseudomonadota bacterium
AATAAACAAAGGGGTACGCCACTTCACTCTTAAACACAAGAATCAACTATAACTCTTGGTGATCCTTGGTTGTTTTTTGTCAATTCGGCTCAGTACGCGCAATAGAGCTTGACGACCTGATAATACGGGGCATCAGTCATTAGCGATATAGTTTAGGCTTATGAAGTGGGTACCCCTCTAATGAATTTACCTGATGTCATAGTGATGCCAACAGTTTGACCCCACCCGTTTATTGTTTTTGATCTTGAACCGCTGATTTAAATAGATTTGCTGAAATTTCGGGGTGCAGAGAGGCCGTTTTTGGTCTGAACTAAATGTCAAGTAATATCACGGACACTTTTTTATGTATCCCTTTAATTGGGTTTTGAATTCCCTTGGAGGTGAATTTTTATATGAAAAACTATTAACTCACCGTGTGGAATAGATACAGAGCAGAGGGAGGTGACGGACACCTCCCTGTTTGAGGGTTATTGTTAGTTTATTGTTATTTATTAGGTATTGGTTATTGAATTGAATTGAATTGAATTGAATTGAATTACTTAGTTTACTTGAATTACCCGGGGTTGCTTTTCAGGAACCTTGGGTAAGTTTAAAAAAAGCACGCCGTTTTCAATATTCGCCTCAATCTTTGATTGATCGATTTCACTGGACAATTGAAATTTCCGAATATAGTGGCCTAAATTGTACTCAGAATATAGCGGTTTTAAACCGGTATAGGTGCTTGATTCAATTTGGCCGTCGACCTCCAAAACATTTTTTTCGAGTTTTATTTTCAGATTCTCTTTAGCAACGCCGGGCATATCCATAAATAATTTTAGCTCCGCATCTGTTTCAACGATATCGGTTGCCGGGGAGTATTTTTTGCCAGGGACAGTGAACTCTTTTTGAGAAGTTATTTCTTTTTTACTATTGACGGTGAGTTCCTTGGTTTCTTCAGTCATGATATTCTCCTTGTGATTGGTTTTGTTTTTTTAGTTTATGATTTAATAATTTACTCGACTACCACCAAACGAGGCTTATCGGATTCCGCTCGAAGTAGTGAGATCTTTAAGATACCGTCCTTATATTCCGCTTTTACTTGATCCGCATCGACTCTTATCGGCAGCTTCAATGTTCGATCAAATTTAATGTTGCGTCGTTCAACACGGTGTACGCTAGATTCCTCAGGGTAATCAATCTTTCGATGACCGGATAAGCGGATGAGGTTTTCCTTAATTTCAATTTGAACATCATCTTTTTTAACTCCCGGAATTTCCGCGAATAACACCAAATCATCTTCTTTTTCGAACACATTAACTGTCAAATTCGATCCCGGACCGCTTGTGTCGAGACCAAAAAAATCAGCGTTTTTTGAAGCTTCCACCGCATTTTGAATTCTGAGAAGAGTATCAAAAGCATTTGAAAATCGACTAAACATAAGATCCTCCATTTTTGTAATTTTAAGAAATAATTTGAACCAAATTTTTTAATCAGGTTTTGGGTTCTGACATAGCATTCCGTGTGCCATAGATTAAAAATCTTTTTTAATCAAGGAAGTACACGTTTACGAAGATTAGCTATGGGTCAAATAGTCAAATTTTATTTCAAATTATCGGGCCAAATTTGATCAAGCAAATCATATTGGCCCAAAAGCAGCTTCACGCCCAAACATTAGACTTGATTTGCAAGTAACAAAGCCCAAAATGTCTCTGGCCATAAATTCCGGGCAAGGCAGGCATCGACTGCAGGTCGAGATGAAGAAGCCATCAGCCGATATATCAAAGGACAAGAAGATTAACGAATCGATCAATGAACTAAAAAAGACACCCTGTGCGTTTTTATACGTTTTTACTCGAAAAAACTGTGAAATGATGAGGATAAACTTGATCAAACGCATAGGATGGGCAAAGCCTTGTCCACCCTGAATCATATTTTTCGGACAAAGCGTTGTCCGGCCTACGGGTTCGTATTTCATTGAAATTATAAATTAAAAATTCAAGTTCATTAACAAGAGTCTTGACGACTGCCACAATCTCTTGTAAGAATTAAAAAAGATTACCACTGAATTCGCGGTGATCTAAGTAAAGAACGCCTTAGGCTCCATCGCAATGATAGCAGGGGAGGTGCCTTGTACGATCTAAAAACGACCCCAAAGAACACGTTCAGCTTGGTAAACTGATCGCTGATTTACAGTCTGCACAATTTAAATTAGCGGACATAGCGATGAAAGTTGAAGCCAGTAAAATGATTGTGTATGAATCCGGATGGCTTAAGGACTAAAATAAGACCAACACCCCGGAATCGGCAATGGCAAAGCCATGGCATCGGAAGCCGCTGCTTGGGTGAGCAAGGAAACCATTCAAATTCACGGTGCTTGCGGCCTCATCCCCTAGCGCGGAGTCGATAGAATATCTCGCGCCGCGAATATTACAGAGACACACGAAGGAACCGACGAAGTGCGGCGAGTGGTCATTGCGAAAACCTTGTTGAATTAAATCAGTCGGTCGCCCTATGGTGAATCATAAAAGTGATCCAATCGGCCAAAAATATTATCATGAGGAGGACAATTTGAAAATTCTTACAACAATAAAAAAAGTGGTTGACGTGGAACTCAACATCAACGTTAAAGATGGTGCTGTTGTTGAGGACGGTTTGCAATATGTCATGAACGCATGGGATGAAAACGCCGTCGAAGCATCGGTTCAACTGAAGGAAAATACCAATGCGGAAACCACATTGGTTAGCATTGGTGGTGATGAGAATACCATCATCATCCGCAAAGGCTTTGCCATGGGAATCGAAAATGGAATCCATATCAATGATACCGACTTAGCCAAAGTGGATTCATCGGTTTATGCCAAAGTACTGCAAAAAGTTTATGAAAAAGGAAGTTATGATTTGGTAATCACGGGTAAACAAGCCCAGGATACCGATAATGGCCAAACCGGAATTATACTGGCTGAATATCTTCAATTACCCTGTGTTAGTAATGTCATCGCCATTGATGTGATCGACGATGATAAAATCAAAGTCTCTCGTCTCGGCGACTTGGGAACGGAAATCGTAGAGGTGACATTGCCCGCTGTTCTAACGGTCAGTGATAGTATCAATGAACCTCGTTTACCGGCACTGCGCGGGATTATGATGGCGAAGAAAAAAAACATCGATGTGTTGGATTTGTCAGGGATTGGAACCACCATTGACGAGATTGGAGCGAATACACCGAACTCGGAGCTTGTTGAATATCTGGCACCGGAAGCGCGAAAAGCCGGACGAAAATTTGAAGGTAAAGCGGCTGAAATCACCGCCCAGGTAGTTGACCTTTTGGTCAATGAAGCAAAAGTTCTATAAACTTGTCAGTTGGTTATTTATAACACTCAATATACGCTAATCAGATAAATATAAGGAATGACGAATTATGGCTAAAGTACTCGTAATCGCGGACATCAAAAATGGTGTTCTTAAAGGCAGCACAGCCGAATTATTGTCCAAAGCAAAAGCAATCGGCGCGGAAACTGCTGTTGTTGCCATTGGCAACCATATTGAGACATTACTTCCCGAGCTGGTAAAAGTCGGATCCGATACCCAATACCTAGCTAATGATGCCAGTCTGGAACTATTCTCAGCAGGTCCTTACGCATCATGTGTAGTTGATGCCGTCAAACAATTTAATGCCAAGCTGATTTGGTTTGGTTTTTCCGAAAGTGGCAAAGCGATGGCTCCTAGAGTCGCGGCCCGACTCAATGCGGCTTGCGCTACTGAAATCACGGATGTGACGCTTCAAGGAGATCAAATCGAGGTTATCCGACCTGCCATTGCCGGCAAGGTGAAGCAGCGCGTTAAAATTAACACCAAACAATTGGTAGCCGTTGTTAGAGCCGGCGCGTTTGATATATCAGAGGATGTTAGGGGATCAGAAAATGTTGTAAAACTATCGATTCCGCCAGCCGATTTAAAAGCGGTGATCACGGAAATCGTATCCGAGGCCAGTGGTGAAATTGATCTTGCCGATGCTAATATTGTCATATCGGTCGGTCGCGGTGCCAAAGATCAGGCCGGAGTAGATCTGATCAAAGAGCTGGCCAATGATTTGAAGGCGGGATTCGGCTCCTCCCGAGCGATGGTAGACGGTGGATTTATGCCTCATAATACTCAAGTCGGACAAACAGGCAAAATTGTGGCTCCCACCCTGTATATAGCCATTGGTATCTCCGGTGCCATTCAGCATGTCGCGGGTATGAACGGGGCAAATGTGATTCTAGCGGTTAACAAAGACGCTGAAGCGCCAATATTTAATGTGGCGGACTATGGGATAGTTGGTGATTTGTTCGAGGTTATCCCTATACTTCGTGAAGAAATTAATAAAATCAGAAGCTAGCCTGCTTCACTGAAACCCATTCATGAGTCTTCCTGCCATTTTCCCTCCCCTGGCACGAAGCACTCTCCTGGCTTATAAAAGCTATAGATAACGAGGTTCCCATGAATCCCCTATTGATGTCGATTCTCCTTATTGTCGGGTTGGCGGTTTTCAGCCGCACCATGTTTCAAAAAATCCAATTACTCAAGGCGCTGGAACCAGTCGACCGGGCCAATCATATTAAAGAGAGACTAAGTAATATGTTTTTCATTGCCATTGGCCAAAAACGCTTAGTCGGGCGATCTAAAGAACGAGTCTCAGGCATCATGCACGCGTTTATTTTTTGGGGCTTTTGTATTCTATTGATCCGCAGTTTGAACCTATATGGCGAGGGATTTTCAGAAGGGTTTCAACTTCCTTTTCTGGGAGATCAGTATTTACTCGGTTATCTATATATTGCTTTAAAAGACATCGTAGAAGGAATCGTCTTGCTCATGGTTATTTATGCTATTTTCCGCCGGGCAGTTCTCAAGCCGAAGCGTATGCGTAATACTTGGGAGGCTTATTTTGTTTTGATTATGATTGGGGTGCTGATGATCTCCGATTTACTCTACGACGGTGCTCGATTTAATCTGATTCAATGGCACAACAACCCGGGGGATCTTCATTTTTTTCAAAACGCCCAATACGGATCAGAGTTTCTTTGGACGCCACTCTCAGTCGGAGTGGCGTCTCTGATAGCGTGGCTTGGAGTAGAAGCCACCAACAGCGTTTTGGTTATAATGTTTTGGATACATGTCATTACCCAATTGATTTTTTTAAACTTTTTACCGCTGGGAAAACACTTTCATGTCATAACGGCACTTCCCAATGTGTTTTTAAAAAACCTGGATTACCCGCATGAAAAACCCCGGTTACTCGACTTAGATGATGAAACGGCATGGGAAGAAGAGTCATTGGGTATCAATCATATTCACCAACTCAATTGGAAACAGGGGTTGGATCTTTATACCTGCACCGAATGTGGTCGATGCAAAGAAGTGTGTCCTACTTATGTCACGGACAAACCTTTAAATTTACATGATTTTAATGATGCTTTGAAGCACGAGTTACTGGAAAACGCGGGCAATATCATCAAACGATCTCAATTATCAAATGCCATTAAAAAGTCTGACGATGCGGAACAGGTGGAAAAAGTTAAGGAGGCGATTAGCGCACTCAACAGCAAAAAGCAATTGGTCGGTGAGGTCATTTCGAAAGACGCACTATGGGCCTGTACCACTTGCAGAGCTTGCGAGGCAGTCTGTCCGGTAACAATCGAGCATGTTCCTCGCGTCATATCGATGAGACAAGGCCAAACCTTAATGGCCGAGGCCTATCCCAAGGAACTCAATACAGCCTTGAAAGGGCTTGAACGCAATGGCAATCCATGGGGAATCGGTTATGACAAGCGCGCGGACTGGGCTGAGGGATTGAATGTCAAAACCATGGCCGATGAGTCACATGTTGATTATCTGCTTTGGGTAGGATGCGCCGGTTCATTCGATGATCGGGCCAAAAAAGTGTCGACCAGTTTGGTCAGAATTTTACAACATGCCCAAATTAATTTTGCGATTTTGGGCACCGAAGAAAAATGTACCGGGGATTTCGCGCATCGGGTTGGCAACGAAATGTTGTTTCAGATGATGGCTCAGGAAAATATCGAAACTTTGAATAATTACAAAGTTAAAAAAATTATCACGGCTTGCCCCCATTGCTTTAACTCACTAAAACACGAATATCCGCAACTGGATGGTCACTACGACGTGATCCATCACTCCGTATTTATCGACTCATTGGTGAAATCCGGCAAAATAAAACTGAACAAATCAATGACCGGTACCTTGACATATCATGATCCTTGTTATCTGGGGCGATATAATTCAATATACAATCAAGCTCGATCCATCCTCAATGCCATATCACAAGGTGGTTTATCAGAGCTGAAACGGTTTGGTACCGAGAGCTTTTGTTGTGGTGCCGGTGGTGGTAGAATGTGGATGGAAGAGACTATTGGTAAGCGTATCTATTTGGAACGCACCGAAGAAATTTCCGCGGGAGGTGCTGATCAAGTCGCGGTAGGGTGTCCATTTTGTCTGACAATGATCGAAGATGGTATGAAAGAGCTGGGCAAAGAACAGGATATCAGGGTTCAAGACATCGCCGAAATCATCCAAAAGCACATGGCCTAGATCAAAATTTTAAATAAATCCATTTGATCATTTCTCAAATAATTCCGCGCTTCCCAATATGCGCGATGATACCCGGCGATATGAGACTTTGATCATTTATCATTGTAAAATCTGACGGCTTTCTGGTACTCTTCGGGTGTGTTTACGTCAGAGATGGTATAGTCTTCCTCCAGATCGGAGCTCAATTCCTTTACCCGAAATCCCTCCCATAAATCTAAAGGTCTCCGCCGTCCCTGCCTGATCAAAAACGCGGCTCTATCTAATACTTCTCGACGATAATAAGCGATCAAGGGATTTATTATTTTTCCGTTTACCGCGTAAATTACATCAAGGCAATCAGTCATATTGTTTTGCATTCTTTTAAGCCAATCGCTTGATAAATAAGGTAGATCACATGATAGCACAAATATCTCTGTGATACTATCATCTAAAAGTTTAACTCCGTCGCAAATTCCCCGGAGAGGCCCTTTAGCTTCAATGCGGTCCCTGCCAAAAGTAACATCACACTGAATTTTATCTGAAAGATAAGAAATATCTTGTTTGTCGGCTAACATGACAATGGTTTGATTTACCAGAGGTTTCACAACGGAGATTGTCCGTTCCAATAAGGTTATGCCGCCAATTTTTAAACTAGCCTTATCGATTCCCATACGAGAAGACCGCCCTCCGGCTAATATGATAACTCCAACCATATTTTAACTCTGTTGTATCTGATTGACTCAACGAAAGAAGTATCTTGTTTCATTTCTTTTTGCTTGTAATATTGCTATTTTCGTAACTGTTCAGCTAATTTCTCTCTGGTGGCTCCATAGTCTTGAAGAGCTATGGAGTCTGTATGATTTTACATTAAGACTCCACAAGGCTACGCCATTATGGAGCCACCGTGGGTATCTTGTTTCATTTCTTTTTGCTTGTAATATTGCTATTTTCTATATCAACTCATTGTTTTAATATCTAATTTATACCGCTAGCACCAATCAAAAATATGAAATTAAGACCTGCGACATTAACGGGTAAACAAGTTCGTCATCTCAGATCGCTTGGCCACGCGTTAAAACCTTTAATTCGAGTCGGAAAAGCTGGTATCTCGGAACAGTTTATCAAGCAAGTCAGAAAAACGATTGAAGATCATGAATTGATCAAAGTCAAATTAATTTGCTCAGCACCAAGTGATATCAATCAAACCGCACAAGAACTGAAATCGAAAGTACCCTGTCATCTGGTTCAAAAAATTGGCAAGACAATCCTCCTGTTTAATCAAAGAGGAAAAGAGCCAGAAATTGTCCTTCCAAAAATCAAACCCAACCCCCATCAGCTCAAGCGAGACAATAAATCTCCCGCTGGCTAAATCGACTTTTGGGCTGGTTCAGGTCTAACGGAAGAAGACAGGTAGGGGATTTATCAAATCTCAATGAATCGAAGGAGGAGGAAGAATGGCATTCAAAAACGAGTTTCATACTTCTTATTATTGAATTGTATTACTAAAAGACTGATTTTCGGGAAAGTGCTCGGCGATATAGCTTTTCATTAGCTCTGTGGCTTTTTCTTCACAACCACCACATCCGGTTCCGATTTTTGTCATTTCCTGCAGTCCGTAAAATGTTCTGGCTCCCTCTAATACAGCCTCTTCAATTTCGTGATCGGTCACCTCCATGCATTCACATATCATCTGAGCGTAATCCTCACTGACCTTGTCCCGCATATCGTTTTCGGAGTAGTAGTTATTAATTGCCATGCGCAGTGCTTTATCTCCTAACACGGAACAATGGACTTTATTATCCGGCAAACCACCAAGTTTTTGGGCAATATCTTTCGGTGACAAGTTGAAAGCATCTTCAAGTGTCATCCCTTTCACCATCTCAGACATAACCGAAGTACTCGCAATAGCACTGGCACAGCCATAAGTCTGCCATTTGCAATCGCTTATGGTTCCCTTCTCTTTATCAACGGTGATGTAGACAGCCATCTGATCACCACATTTGATATTCCCGGTGATGCCTTTGCCATCCCAATTAAAATCTTGCTCATTACCCCTTAATATATTTTTTGGCTGCATAAAATGCTGTTTCACAACATCTGAATATAACCAATTATTGTCAAAACTCATTTTGTAACTCCTAATTATTGTATACCGCGGATATACTTCTCACTTTTTCAATGACATGTTTCAATGTCTCAGTGACATATTTCACATCATCAATAGTATTATCACGCCCCATGCTGATCCGTAATGATCCGTGCGCGAATTCCGTTTCAATTCCTGTGGCCAATAGCACGTGTGAGGGGTCCAAAGATCCCGAAGCACACGCTGATCCGGTTGAAACCGCGACGCCTTCCAAATCCAGATAGAGTAATATTGCCTCACCTTCAGCCCCTTCAAATGAAACATTTAAAGTTCCGGGGATTGAATCTACCGGATGACCGATAAAGCGCACGTTAGGAATTTTTTCCTCTATTTCAGCCCGCATCATGCCTTTAAGTTCTTTCATACGCTCAGCTTCCTCTTCCATCTCCAGCTGCCGCATCTCAATGGCTTTACCCAAGCCGATGATTCCCAAAGTATTTTCAGTACCCGCTCTTCGACCTTTTTCTTGATGTCCGCCATGAATCAGGGGACAAAAAGAAATCCCTTTTTTCACATATATGGCACCAATTCCTTTCGGACCGTATATTTTATGTCCGGACAATGACAGAAAATCAACTTCCAAATCTTTAACATTAACAGGGGTCTTGCCCACCGCTTGCACCGCGTCAGTATGACAAAGGGCGCCGGCATGATGAGCCATCTCACATATTTTTTTTATATCCTGATACGTTCCAATCTCATTGTTGGCCATCATCACGGAAACCAGTCGTGTTTTTTCATTGAGCAAGCGCGCGAGATGATCCATATTGACTTTTCCCTGTGAATCGACTTCAATATAGCCGGTTGTGATACCCTGATCTGTCAGGCATTTTGCGGTTTCAAGAATACATGGATGTTCTATTTTTGTGGTAATAATCTGTGATCCGATTACCTTGGAATCACACGCGCACATTTGAGACCGACAAGTCACCGATGATAAGACTGTATTATTAGCCTCCGATCCGCTTCCCACAAAAATAATCTCATCAGGATCCGCTCCGATAAACGTAGCGATTCTTTCTCGCGCTTCCTCAATATAGTGTCTGGATCTTCTGCCAAAGCGATGCAGACTTGATGGATTTCCATAGAATTCCATCACCTCGGTCATTTTTTGCTTCACCGCGGGATGAAGCGGAGTGGTTGCGTTATGATCCATATACACAACTCTATTTCCCAATTCAATCTCCTAATCGATTATGTGAATCTGGTTTTTGTTCGTAATTTTGAAGCTGGTACCCGTTGAATATGGCGAATACTAACAAAGTATGTTTAAAAAATAAGCTCCGCATTAGCGAGTAAATTCCTCCGCGACAAAGATAAACCATGCAATACAGAGGCTTTATGAGGGGGAAAGTTATCAAAAAAGAGATTGTTAAGCAAATAAAAAGCGAGTCGGAAAAAAGGTTTCTCATTAGATAAGCTATCGCAATTAAATCGTTAGGACACAAAACAACCAATGCTTGATCAACTCCGGGTCGACTGAAATGATTGATCTTGATGTTTTAGACTAAACAAGCAAACCATGGACTTGTCCGTTTTTTGACTCAACGATTCGCACCAGGCGAATCTGATTGTTCAATTTTAAATCACTTTCGGCAACCACCCTGATATAATTCTCAGTATACCCTTTCCAGATTTTTCCTTTATTATTGCTTTCAAATAGTACTTTGAGTGATCGCCCTACAAATCGAGCGGCGAAGCCTGCTTTTTTTTGCTCACTTAAGTTACGAAGAATGGAAGCTCGTCGCGAAATTGTCTTACTATTGACTTTATCCCCCATTTTTTCACTCTTGGTACCTTTCCGCTCCGCATAAGGGAAGACATGAAAATAATGGATGGAAAGTCCTTGCAGAGTTCGAAGTGTTTCTTCAAACATTTCATCGGTTTCCCCTGGGAAGCCCACAATAATATCACTTCCGATACATATGTCAGGGACCTCGGTTTCGGCTCTTCTTACATACTCGCTGTATTCTTCGATTGAATAGCGACGACGCATCGCTTTTAAAACGGAATTACTACCCGCTTGTAACGGAAGATGCAGATACGGCAGTAGTTTACTGGTATCCCTGCGCATCAATTCAAACAATGCTGTGTCCACGGTGGTCGGTTCAATGGAGCTGATGCGCACCCGCTCAATTCCCGCAATTTGTTCAAACAGGTCAATCAATTCAAGAATCCCTTTATCATCTTGCTGAAATGTTCCGACATTGACACCAGTCAGAACAATCTCTTTCACACCCGCTCGACCCAGTGTCTCAGCTTCCAAACGGATATTATCAATTTCTCTGGAGCGTGACCGCCCTCTGGCTCTTGGGATGATGCAAAACGAACAAACAAAATCGCACCCGTCCTGGATCTTCAAATTAGCCCTGGTAGAACCCCAATGTTGTCCGATGGTGTCAACGGAAAACGCTTCTTTGGAAATCGCGCCGACTTTCACGATGGGTTCCGATGAGTGGCGGGCTTGCTCAATATACTGATACAAATTGAGTTTTTCCTGATTGCCCAGTATTATATCAACCCCGCCCAATTCCTTAATCTGATCGCTGGCCATCTGAGCAAAACACCCCACCACAGCAATAATCGCTCCCGGATTTTTTTTCACAATGGCCCGAATACTTTGCCGACACTTACTATCACTTTGGTTGGTGACTGTGCAGGTATTGATCACACACAAATCCACAGCTTCTTTTGCTTCTGAAATCTGGTAACCGATGTCTTCTAAACTTTTCGCTATAACCGCGGATTCCGTCTGATTTAGGCGGCACCCCAAGGTATAAAAAATTGCTTTTGACATATAGGTGAACTAAAACAATCGAAATGAAGGGATTGGGAGGAAGAAAAACAACGATATCAATTAAATCCTATGATTACGGAAGTTATTATTTCCCGCTGACCTGCTTCCGTTGATCGACGGGTATCGGCAAACGGGTCTAATATCGAATCACTCCAGAATTTTACGGATCAGTCCTTCTAATATTTTGCCAGGTCCGATCTCCTCGTATTCCATATCACCTTGACCGGATAGATATCGAACGGAGTCAGTCCAACGAACCGAATGGGTAATTTGTTTTGCTAAATTCGATGACAATTCGGATTGTTCATACGGTTGGGCAGTGACATTCGAGATAACAGGGATCTGAAGATCCGAAAAGGAAAATTGTTTTATGAATTCAGTAAACTCAGCCCGGGCATCGCTCATGTATCGAGAATGAAACGCAGCGCTGACTTTAAGAGGAAGACATCTGGTTCTTTGAGATTTGAAAACCTTCCGCATATTCGCGATATCCTCTTTGAGTCCGGAAACTACAATTTGAGTCGGAGCGTTCAAATTGGCAATATCGACAGCCTCTAAATCATTGGCTTTAAGAAATTCAACAATTTTCTCCTCGCTTAATCCGATAACCGCCGCCATGGCCCCTTCCGAGGCTTCACTCATTAATTGACCACGTTTTTGAACCAGTTTTAATCCCGTTTCAAAATCAAAAGCACCGGACGCGAACAACGCGTTGTATTCGCCCAGGCTGTGCCCTGCTACGAAATCCGGTTTAATGGGGTCTTCTTGCAGTTTTTTCAGATAGCTCAGCGCGTTGACTATAAATAAACCAGGCTGGGTGTATTGAGTTAAATTGAGTTTCTTTTCAGGGTCTTTCAGGCAAAGTTCTTTAACGGAATAACCAAGAATACGATCCGCTGATGTGAGGTACTCACTAAATGAATCAAACAACTCCGCTCTCATACCAACAGACTGGGAACCTTGTCCGGGGAATACGTATGCTTTCATTGCTTGCCCTGTGGTGTTGTCATCAGCGTTTATTTTTCCTGATCATAAAGATAGTCCTTAAAAATCTCTTCGGTGGTGGGTTCCACATATGAGCCATCATCCAATTGCCTGGCATTCTCTTTTAAACGATAGGTATAATGACCACAGGTCCATGTCCTATAATTCCGCATCTGGGTACACAGACATGTTTTTTCCATAATGCGAATTTTTTCCGAACCTCCCTTTTTCTCTGCGTCCCGGTAGACCTTATTATAAGAACAATTGCCTTCTCGATCCAGAAGATAACCGTAAGATTCGCAATTTGGTTTGGTGGTCGCTCCTATGCAGGGGCTGTTTTTCAACATGCGCATGGGATATCCCGTCGGTGAAACTGAATTAACGATGATATCTTCTTCTCTGGCTTTAAAATACTCTTGTTTGGCCGCCGCGGGGAGACCGCTTTCTTTGGTGATGGTAAAGCGTGTGGCTACCTGTACTGCCGAGGCCCCTTGCCTCATCATTTTGGTGGCATCAGCACCTGAAAAAATACCTCCGGCCGGAATTACCGGGATTTTTAGTTCTTTGCTTTTAACATAATCAATAACTTCTTTGGTAATGACCTTTAGATCAAATTTGTGCCAATTATCCAGACCAAAACCCAGGTGTCCGCCGGCTAGCGGACCCTCAACCACCACATAGTCGGGAAATCGCTTGAGCTTCGCGGTCTTGATTAAAAAAAGTTTCAGTGCTCTGAGCGAGGAGACGATGATTCCGAGTTTGGCGTCACGAAAGCGAGGATGTTCCGATATCAGGCCAAAACTACCCAAATGAAGGCCCGCTCCCATGGAAATTCCCTCAATGCCGGCATCAAGGGCTGACAACAATCGGGTCCTGAGAGTATCTTTGGGATTGTTGAGTGTCAGTTTTTCCATGATATTGATAAATATCGATCCCACGCCTTTTTTGGCTTCCATGGTTTTTTCCACCAGTAGTCTGGTCGCTTCGGCAATGGCTCCGAGTTCAAATTGAGTGCCGGATTTATTAACAAGATTCTTGATTTTTTTGTGAATCCGGAACTTGTCCTTAGTAAACCGGGTACCGTAGCGAAGGTCGCAAACAGCACCGGACATCGCATCGGAAATATGTCCGATGCCCCCTAAACGCGCGGCTTCTAAAGCCATTTCACTTGTTGATATATCCATGCCCATACCACCGATCATGATGGGAACATACTCTTGACCCCCTAAATCGAGGCGGAAATCATTTAGATTGCTCATTTAAACTCTTACTTTATGGTGTTATTCTGATTAAGACCGGCGAGTGTAGTAGCTGTAGCGCATTGTCCAAGCAATCGTTAAATCCGGTCGGATCAAACATATGCGCGCTCTTGGCCACCCCGCGATAATAAAAAATCGCTTGATCAACCCCCTTAAAACCAACTAGAGTCGGGTTATTATCGGACTTGTTATGATGTTCCGAGCGGAATGCTCAACAGTCTTCCGTAGTTTTGCCTTGATAAATTTAAGACCCCCACCAGATAGATCATTTTTCAATATTTGTAAACCGCTTTAGAAATTTGGATTTCCCCAAAACCAGGCTTTGACCAGTGTACGCGGTTTGCTTTGCGGCGATTGATGAGTTGGTCTGTTCAACACGGGGATCTGTTTGATTGGAACTTTCTGTAAATTTATAGAAACGCTTTGAATGGAAATAAGCCATGTCAGAATATAAGCACTATACTCAATTATCATCAGACGACAAACTCTGTATTAATACGCTCCGATTTTTGGCGGTTGACGCGATTCAACAAGCGAATTCGGGGCATCCGGGCTTACCAATGGGTATGGCTGCGGTGACGTATCGATTATTTACAAAATACTTGAGGTTTAATCCCCAAAACCCAAAGTGGTTGAACCGTGATCGCTTTATCTTGTCAGCCGGTCACGGAAGCGCCTTGTTGTATTCTATTTTACATTTAACCGGATATGATGTTTCCTTGGACGACATCAAAGCCTTTCGGCAGATAAACAGCAAAACGCCGGGACATCCCGAATATGGGCATACACCGGGCGTGGAGGCGACAACCGGGCCACTGGGACAAGGGATTGCCAATGCCGTGGGGATGGCCATTGCTGAAAAATACGCGGCGTCCTATTTCAACCGAGCGGACGCGTCCGTTGTCGATTACTCAATTTATGTATTGGCCGGGGACGGTTGTCTGCAAGAAGGTGTGGCTTCCGAGGCCTGTTCTTTGGCGGGCCATCTGGGATTGAGTCATTTGATAGTAATATATGATGATAACCGTATTACTATTGACGGCCATACCGATTTGTCATTTACCGAGGATGTGGTCAAACGCTTTGAAGCTTACGCCTGGTTTGTTCAAACTATTGACGGCGACGGACATAATCTGCAAGCGTTTGATGAAGCCATACAAAAAGCACGGGCAGAGTCATCTCGTCCGTCGCTGATCAAAATAAGCTCTGTTATTGGTTTTGGCAGTCCCAATAAACAGAACACATCCGCTGTCCACGGATCACCATTGGGTGATGATGAAATAAAGCTGACAAAACAGGAACTCGGATGGGAGTTTGATCAGAGTTTTCATATCCCTGATGCGGCTCTGGAAGTATATCGTCAATGCCTGACCAAAGGAAAAGAAGCTGAAGCCGAATGGCAGAATAAGCTCAATCACTATAAAAGCCATTACGGATCATTGTTTCAGGAATTGACTACGGCCAGCAAAGGGCAATTACCCGCTGATTGGGAACAATCACTACCACAATTTGAAGCGGGAACAAAAATTGCGACCCGTGTGGCATCCGGAAAAACCATTGAAAGTGTTATGCCCGGTTTGCCACTGATCATGGGAGGATCGGCTGATTTATCCCCGTCTAATAATACGAAAATTCCGGACACCGTGTCATTCCAGAAGGATACACCCCATGGTCGATATCT
Organism: uncultured Pseudomonadota bacterium; assembly: GCA_964549175.1. GTDB lineage: Bacteria > SAR324 > SAR324 > XYD2-FULL-50-16 > XYD2-FULL-50-16 > CAZJUM01. The sequence goes on from CAZJUM010000037.1 coordinate 15,414, forward strand.
CCATTTCGGGGTTCGCGAACATGCGATGGGAGCAATTTTGAACGGGATTGTTTTGAGTGATTTAATCCGCGCGTACGGGGCCACCTTCCTTTGCTTCTCGGACTATATGCTTCCTGCCATTCGCGTCGCGGCACTTTCCGGATATGGCAGTATTTTCGTGTTTACCCATGATAGTATCGGGCTCGGCGAAGATGGCCCCACCCATCAACCGGTTGAACAAATATCCTATTTGAGAGCCATACCAGGGTTGACAACATTCAGACCGGCGGATGCCAACGAAACAGTGCAGGCATGGAAATATATGCTGGAACATCGTGATCAGCCAATGGTTATTGCTTTAACACGTCAGGGACTACCTGTTCTGGACCAGTCTCGATATGGTTCGGCCACTCAGGTGAATAAAGGAGCCTATGTCTTAATTGAAGAAAAAGACGCGGATGTCGTGATTATGGCCACGGGCTCAGAGGTCGATTTGGCCGTTCAGGCGGCAGAGTCGCTTGCCGAAGAAAATATCAAGGCCCAAGTTGTCAGTATGCCTTCGGTTGAGTTGTTTGAACAACAATCTCAGTCATATCAAGATTCAATCATTCTCCCTCAAGTGAAAGCTCGAGTGGTCGTTGAAGCCGGTCTGCGCACTGGTTGGGGTTCTTATCTGGGCGAACAAGGTGAGTTTGTCGGTATGAATGGATTTGGCGCGTCGGCACCGGCCAATCAATTGTTCAAAAAGTTTTCAATCACCACGGAGGCGGTTATCGCCGCTGCTAGGAAAACCATTGCTTCACCCGGACAAACTAGGTAAGCCCCTTAATATTATTTTGGCCCCCAAAACACAAAATAACCTATAGGGAGCGAATCTTTTAAGACCCGATTCCGGATCAAACGACAAACGCGTTAAAACACCTGTTTGGTGCGGAGCTCATCCAAATACTGCTATGAATGTCGTGATATCGGTTTTTTTTGTTATTTTCTTTTTTGAACTATTACGAAAGTTCAAAGAAATCCAGACAAATATGGTTTTGTTGGCAATCCTGGGGGCGATAGCGCCCATGGGAGACTACATCTACCGGTTTTTTAAGTCCGAACCGCTGATTCATTCATGTGAGGTGCTTTTTCAAAGTTTTATATATCAATGGGCATTTTGGACACTCATCGTATTTTATCACTGGTTGGTGTATCGGAATTTAAAGTCTTCCCTGCGTTTTTATCTTCCGCTCGTGGGATTAGGGTGCTATGCTCTGTTTTCGATTTTAAGTACTGAAAGCGTGCCCTTTTTATACCCGTTGACCAGCGCCAGCACAACGTTCAATTTGATGAAACCGGGTTACCTCGTACTCCTCATCCCGATATCGCTCGTTTGGTTTACCAGAAAATGGACGAAGTTATCACTCCTTTCGCTTGGTTGTTTTTCTTTTCTCTTCCTCGCGGGATTTTTGATCGCGATCTCCGCGACCGTCGCGGTGATTGAAAACTCATTGACTGAACCCTTTACCAATTCGGAACGCCTTAGTATTTTACCCGGCAATCATTTTTACTCTGAGTGGCATGTGGTGGCGGTGGGACAAGGGAAATATCATTTTGATCGCTATGAGTTATTTCGGGGACTTAAAAACGATTTGCGAACGCGGCGGGAATTTGAGGATTTTGAGTTGACGCAAAACATATTGTTGAATCCTTTGATTCACTGTATCTACTATCACTCTTTCAAAAATCCGGTGGCCTCGATCGATATACAAAAAGAAAAATTAATTCTGGATATTGCCGAACTGATTCCCTCCAATGATTTGTTTGAAGTCGAGAACTTAGTGATGATTCAAAATAAATCCGGGCAAATTGTTAATTTGCAAGTTAACTATCGACTCTTTTATTGGTTTCATCCCTCTGTGCATATATAACAAGGGTGCTGTTCAGTTGAACAGCGGGATTGTCATTCATCAACCCCGACCTTTTAACCGTCAAAAAAGTCTACCCCGATTTGTGCCTGGTTTGCTCTTTATCGTTTTCAATAATCGCTTTTGTTGTTAGCATGAATCTTGGCATTTTGCCCTCATTTACCTTTTGGAACGGTGTATCTATTCAAAACTTATTAAAAAAGTGCATTTTTTACTTGACAAGGTTTTTGACGGGTTTTTGTTAATCCGCCTACATTAGA